>JBFIUJ010000051.1:0-11806 GCA_041607595.1 Gemmatimonadales bacterium
ATCAGATCGTCCAGCTCGTCGATCGCCAGGACGTCGAGGTCCCCGTCCCCGTCGACGTCCGCCAGCACCGCGCAGGCGCCGGCGGACCGCGCGGCGAGGGTCCTGGGCGAGCCGAAGTTCCCGCCGCCCAGGTTCTCGTACAGGGTGTAGCTGGCCCCGCCGTAGTTGCTGGAGATGAGGTCCAGGTCGCCGTCGCCGTCGAGGTCGCCCAGGTCGATGGCCACCGGGAAGGACCCGACCGGCAGGCTCCTGGGGGCGCCGAGTCCGCCCTGCCCGTCGCCGAGGAGGACGGTGACCGTGTTCTCGGAGTTGTTCGCGCTCACCACGTCGGCGTGGCCGTCCCCGTTCACGTCGCCGGCCGCAAGCATCCAGGGGGTCCCGCCGGCCGGGACCGTCGCTCCCACCGCGAGCCCACCGGTTCCGTCGCCTCGGAGGACCACGATCGCCCGGCTCCCCCGGGCGCCCACGTAGACGTCGGGGATCCCGTCGCCGTCCGCGTCGGCGACCGCGCAGGCCGTTTCGCCCGAGGTGCCGGTCTCCAGGACCGTGGCGGTGAAGGCTCCGCCGTCGTTCCGGAGGATCGCGACGTCTCCGCCGCCGGTCGCCCCGACGCGGTTGGCGGTCACGATGTCCGGGTCCCCGTCTCCCTCCAGGTCCGCTACGCAGACCGCGCGCACGCTCGGCCCGGCGCGGACGTTCGTCGCGTGCCGCAGCCCACCGCCCGGCTCGCCGAGGAAGATGCTCACCAGGTCGTTGGCCACGTTGCCCACCGCGAAATCTAGCCGGCCGTCCCCGTTGAAGTCCGCGCCCTCGTTGGGGCTCGGCGTGTTCCCGCCCGGGATCGGCATCACGACCGGGGGGCCGAAGCCGCCCCGGCCGTCGTTCCGCATCAGGCGGACGTCGTCGGAGCGCTCGTTGGGGATGAGGAGGTCGAGGTGACCGTCGCCGTCCACGTCGCCCGCGTAGACGCCGTAGGACTGGATCCAGCCCTCGCCTGGCCGTCGGGTGCTCCACCGCGCGACCTCCCGGAGCGCCAGCGACGCGGGCGCCGAGCGCACCCAGAATCCCCAGGTGTGGCCCTGGGGACCCGCCACGTCGCGCGCGAGCGTTGCGGTGACCCACTCCCCCGCGGCGAGCGGGCGGGATGGGATGAAGCGGAGACGGGTCCCAGCCGCCTCGAGCCGGAGCGTCCCGGCGACGGGACCGGACCAGCGGCCGAAGACCTTGAGCGCGCCCGGCGGCAGGCCCGCGAGGTCGAGCGGTGCCGTGAGGGTGATGACCAGGTCGGCGTTGCGGGCGGCGCCGATGGACTCGGCGGCGGGCGCCACCGAGGCGACCGCGGCGGGCCCGGGGGCCGGGTCGGTGCCGCCGCAGGCGGCGAGCGCGAGGGCGGCGAACGCGGCTCTCCGCATGGGCATCTCCGGACGGGTGAAGGATGCGCTCGAGGAGCGCTCTACTAAGGATGCGCTCGACGAGCGCTCTACTATGGTAGGCCGCGCTCCCCGCACCCGCCACCACGGGGGCGAGCTCGCGGGCCTGAGACGGCCCGGCGGGCGAGCCGGCCTTCGACCGTATCCGCTCGGCGATGCCTTCCGGGAAAAGCGTCGAAACCCGCTATCGCACGAGCGCGTACGGGTGGCCGCTTACCCGAAAAGAGGCTGGTCATGCCGCTTCGCCGATCCCTGCATCCGACGGGTCGCCCCGTCTTGCTCCTCACGGTGGCCCTGGCCGGGTGCGGCTGGGGAGACGGCCCGATCCGGGAGGCGCGGGGCCCGTCGGTCGTCGAGGGCGCGCTGACGCTCACTCCGATCGTGTTCGCGGAGACCGAGTACTGGTTGATCCCCACGCCCCGGAAGCTGCTCCCCGGCCCCAGGACCGTCGACGCGGAGGAGGGACGCCTGCGCGTCCCCGTGCGGCACGCGGATCCAGGCGCGGACTCCATCGGAATCCACTTCGTCCGGTTCGCGAGCACGAGCGCCGACCCCGGCCCGCCCATCGTCTACCTGGCCGGGGGCCCCGGGGGGTCCGGCACGCTCTCCTCGGCCGGCGACCGGTTCGACGTGTTCCAGGCGCTGCGCGCCGCCGGCGACGTGATCGCCCTCGACCAGCGCGGCGTCTACTTCTCGGATCCCTACCTCGTCTGCCCCGACAGCTGGGACTACCCGCTCGACCAGCCGACCAATGCCGCGACCCTGCGACAGGCGATCGGCCCCTTCCTGAAGGCCTGCCACGCACGGTGGTCGGACTCGGTGGACGTGCAGGCGTTCAACACCCGCTAAAGCGCCGCCGACCTGGACGACCTGCGCGCGGCCCTCGGCGCCGAGCGGCTCGTGCTGTGGGGCATCAGCTATGGCACGCACCTGGCGCTTGCCTACATGCGCCAGTACCCGGATCGGGTGGCCGCCGTGATCCTCGCGGGCACGGAGGGACCCGATCACACCTACAAGCTCCCGGCCAATCTCGATCGGGTCCTCCTCCGGGTGGACAGCGCGATGCGGGCCGACCCCCGGCTGAGGGCGGCCGTTCCCGACTTCCTGGGTGAGCTGCGGCGATCGCTCGCCCGTCTGGAGGCGAATCCCGAGCGCCTGACCTTCCTCGATCCAAAGAGCGGGGACACACTCGCGGTGGTGGTGGGCGCCGACGACCTTCGCCGCGGGATCTTCGGCCAGCTGGGCGAGCGGGAGGACATCGTCCGGTTTCCGGCTCGCATCGTTCCGATTCTTCGGGGCGACCTGACGGAGATTGCGCCGCTCGTGGCCCGGGGACGCCGCGGGATCCGCGAGCTGGCGATGACGATCGCCATGGACTGTAGCTCCGGCGCGTCCGCCGAGCGGCTCGCCCTCATCGAGGCGCAGGCGGGGACGGCCATCCTGGGCGACGCCGGCAACATCGGCATTAGGGCCGATTGCGCCAACTGGCCGGTCGAGGATCTGGGGGACGCGTACCGCACCCCCGTCGCGTCGGACGTCCCGGCGTTGTTCATCAGCGGGACGCTGGACATCAAGACGCCGCCCAGCAACGCGGAGGAAGTGCTACGCGGGTTTCCCAACGGCCATCATCTCCTGATCGACGGCGGCTCGCATGACGACGATCTCATCATGGCGTCCCCGGTGATCCTGGAGACCATGCTGGCGTTCCTCCGCGGCGAGGCCGACCTCCCGGAGCGGATCACCCTGCCGCCGATCCGATTCAAGCGTCCCTGAGCGCCCTCGGCGGACCGGCCGTGGGAGGGCTCGTGGCCGCAGGTCCGGCCACGCGCGGACCGTCGGCGGCCCGATCCCGGATTATCTTGACCTGATCCGGGACCGCGACCGTATCGGGTCGTCGTCCCCTCTCAGGAGGCCCCATGCCGGGTAGCGCGTCATTGCTGGGCTTCGTCGCCGCGGCGCTCGTGGTCCTCCTGATCCCGGGGCCCGGCGTGCTGTACATCCTCGCGCGCAGCCTGGGCCAGGGGCAGCGGGCCGGCCTGGTCTCGGTGCTGGGGCTCTCGGCCGGCGCCCTGGTGCACGTCGCCGCGGCGACCGCCGGGCTCTCGGCCATCCTCCTCGCATCGGCGACCGCGTTCGGCGTCGTCAAGGCGCTGGGGGCCGGCTACCTGATCTACCTCGGGATCCGGATGCTCCTGGGCCGTGACGCGACGGCCGCCATCGAGGTCACCGCCCCGCGCTCCCTGCGTCGCCTGTTCAGCGACGGCGTGCTCGTCAGCGTGCTCAACCCGAAGATCGCCGTGTTCTTCCTCGCCTTCCTGCCGCAGTTCGCGGAGCCGGGCCGCGGACCGATCGCGCAACAAGTCCTGTTCCTCGGACTCCTGTACGTGGCGCTGGCGCTCTGCACCGACGGCGCCTACGCCGTCCTGGCCGGCCGCCTTCGGCATTGGCTTCGAGGCCGCGTGCTGCAGGGGCCGCTGCCGCGGTACACCAGTGGGGTCGTGTACATCGGATTGGGCGTGAGCACGGCGCTCGCCGATCGGAGAAGTTAGCCAAGGCGCCGACCCGGAGGAGGTCGACCCCCCAGTGGACGCCGAAACCCTCGTCGGCTGCTGCTCGATGCCTACAGTCGAAAGCCCCCCGGAGCCTTGGCTCCGAGGGGCCTGGGAACCGCCGATACGAGACGCTACTTCACGGTGATCTTGTTCTTGCGCGTCGGCTCGGCCTTCGGGAGACGAACGGTCATCACCCCATCGTGGCAGACCGCCTCCACCCGGTCCCCCTTGATCCCCGCCGGCAGGCGGAGGGTGCGGGCGAAGCTCCCCTCGGAGCGCTCCCGCCAGAAGAACTGCTCCTCCTGCTTCTCCTGGACCAGCTCCCGGTGGCCGGAGACGGTGAGGAGATCGCCCTCGAGCGACACGTCGAGGTTCTCCTTGGGAATGCCCGGCACCTCGAGCTTCACGACGTAATGGTCCTCGGTCTCCGAGAAGTCCAGCGGGGGTGACCACGTGGCCTCGAATTCGCGGACCGGCCCGAGGATGGATCCGCCGAGGACGCGATCGAAGAACCGATCGAGGTCCTGCTTCAGACCGGCGACGGGAGCGGCTTTGACGAGCGTCATGACAACCTCCTTGCTGCGGTGCAGCCGATGCAGGGTTCATCGCATCGTCCGCAATATCGCTCCCGCCGCATGACGCCGGCTTGAAACCGGCCCGAATGTTTCTTCAGGCCTCCTTCGGATCCTCGGACACCGTCAGAGCGGGACGGTGAGCACGGCACAGGGCACCGTATGCGCCAGCCGGCGGGCCGTGCTTCCAGCGTCGATCACCCCCGGCGGGCCGCCGCGGTGGTAGCCCACCGCCAGCACGTCGGCCTCCCCCCGGGCGATCTCGGCCTGGATCTCGTCCACGATCGGACCGCACCGGACCGCGAGCGGCACCGGCTCGCCGAGCTCGCCCGGGGGCTCCTCCGAGCGGAGCGTGAGGCGCTCCATGGCCAGGCGCAGCCGCTCGGTCCGGCCGTCGGGCACCAGCCGCGCGGCCGCCTCGGGCTCGTCGGGATGGCGGCGCTCCACGGTCACGCCCCGGACGTGGGCCCCGATCGCCTGGGCGAAGTCGATCGCGGTCACCAGCACCGAGAGGCCACGATCCGTGCCGTCGAGCGCCACCAACACGCGCTCGATCCCGGCCTGGCCCGCCGGAACGAAGAGGCACGGCACCTGGCTCCGCCGGGCGACGGAATCCGCCGTGTCGCCCAGCAGGAGCCGCTCCACCTTGGTCCGGCGGCGCCGACCCAGCACGATCAGGTCCACGGCCAGGCGCTCGGCCGCCCGCACGATCTCGATCCCAGGCAGGCCGTGCGCGATGCAGGCCTCCGCCGCGGGGGCGGCCTCCGTCAACTGCCGGGTGTGGGCCGCGACGCCGGCGGGGGCGAGCGCATCGCGGCGGCTCAGCACGCGCAGGACCGTCAGACGGGCCTCGGCTCGGGCCGCCAGATCGGCCCCGACCCGGACCGCGTGACGCCCCACCTCCGTTTCGTCCATCGCCGCCAGGACGTGCCGTGGTCGCATGCCGCTCCGTCGAAGTATCCGCTTGGCGGGACCATAGAGGCCACGGCATGAAGGCCCCGTGAAGCGCGTCGGAAGATCGGGCGGGGGACTCCCCCGCCCCGCCGCGCGAGTCTAGGTTGGAGGGCATGTTGACCACTGGCTTGACGCTCTCCCAGCGGCTCGAGCGGCTGGTACGGGCCGGCCCCGAGCTGACCGCGGAGCTCTCCCTGGAAGGGGTGCTCCAGCGCGTGGCCAACCTCGCCCGGGAGATCCTGGAGGCGAGGTACGCGGCGATCGGCCTCCTCGCGGAGGACGGGCGCACGCTCCGGTCCTTCACCACGAGCGGCCTCACCCCGGAGGAGCGCCAGCGCATCGGCGATCTCCCGCGGGGGCACGGCATCCTGGGGCTCGTGATCCGGCGGGGGGAAATCGTCCGACTGGACGATCTGACCGCGCACCCGGAATCCTATGGGTTCCCCCCCAACCATCCTCCGATGCACTCCTTCCTCGGCGTCCCGGTGCTGGGACGCCGCGGCGTGCTGGGCGACCTCTACCTCACCGAGAAGCTCGGCGGCGGGGCCTTCACCAGCGAGGACGAGGACCTGGCCCTCCTCCTCGCCGCGACCACCGCCGCCGCCGTGGAGAACGCGGGCCTCCACGAGGAGAGCGCCCGCCTGCTGGAGGAGGTGCAGGACCTCCAGCGATCGCGCGAGCGGTTCTTCGCGATGGTCAACCACGAGCTCCGGAACGCGCTCGCGGCGGTCCACGGGTGGGCGGAGATGCTGGTCCGAAAGAAGGACCCCGTGACCGTCCCGCGCGCGGCCTTCGAGGTGCTGGAATCCGCGGGCCAAGCGGTGGCGCTGGTGAACGACCTCCTCGACCTGAGCCGGCTGGACGAGGATCGGCTGAAGCCGGTCTTCCGGGACGTGGATTGCCGGGGCGTCGTCCGCCAGGCCGTCGCGCGCCTGACCCCGACGGCCGAGGCGAAGCGGGTGCGGCTGGAGACACGCCTGCCCGACGATCTGCCCACCTGCTCCACCGACGCGCGCCGGGTCGAGCAGATCCTGGTGAACCTCTTGGGGAACGCCGTGCGCCATACCCCGCCGAACAGCGTCGTGACCGTGACGGTCGAGTGCCGTTCGCCCAACGTCCTCTTTACCATCGAGGACGAGGGACCGGGCATCCCCGAGGACGAGGTGGAGCGAATCTTCGACCTCTATGCGACGACCGGCTCGGACAAGGGCGGCTCCGGGCTGGGGCTTCCCCTCTCCCGGCGCCTCGCCCGGCTGCTCGGCGGCGACCTCACCGCGCAACACCGGCCCGGTGCAGGTGGGCTTCTCGTGCTCGAGCTGTCGGGGACGGGCGAATCATGAAGATGCCTTCACGATTCGTTCCGGCCACCTTCACCCCCGCACTGTAGCTTCGGCGTCATGAAGATCCTCGTGGTGGAGGACGACCGGAAGGTCGCCGGGTTCATCGAGCAGGGCCTCAAGGAGGAGGGCTACGTCGTGGACGTCGCGCCCGACGGCCAGGAGGCCACGATGCTCGCCCACGTCTACGAGTACGACATCATCCTGCTGGACGTGGTCCTGCCGAAGAAGAACGGCTTCCAGGTGGCGGCGGAGCTCCGACGGGAGGGCCGCAACACGCCGATCCTGATGCTGACCTCGCGCGATGCGGTGGAAGACGTGGTGCGCGGCCTCGACGCGGGGGCGGACGATTACCTGGCAAAGCCGTTCCTGTTCGACGAGCTGCTGGCGCGCATCCGGGCCCTCTCGCGCCGAGGCGGCGCCGAGCGCCTGGAGGTGTTGCGCTACGGCACGGTGACCATGGACCGTCTCCGTCACCTCGTCACCGTGAAGGACCGGCCCCTGACCCTGACCCCGAAGGAATTCCAGCTGCTCGAGTACTTCCTTCTCCATCCCGACGAGGTCGTGCGGCGCACGACGTTGTTGGAGAAGGTCTGGGACATGCACTTCGACCCGGAGAGCAACGTGGTGGACGTCCACGTCGGAAACCTCCGGCGCAAGCTGCGGCGGGCGACCGGGGAACGGCTCATCCAGACCGTGCGGGGCGTCGGGTTCGCCCTCCGCCGAACCGCCGCCGCCTCGTGACCGTCGGGCGGCGGGCCCTTCTCCTCCCCGCCGCTGCCCTCGCCGCACTGGCGGCCGGCCTCCTCGCTCCGCACCCGCTCGGCCCGCGTCTCCTGTACGCGGGCCTCATCGTGACCGGCACCCCCGTCGTCTGGCGGACGATCCGGGGGGCGATCGCCCGGCGCTTCGCGGCGGATCTGGTCGCCAGCCTGGCCATCGTGGGGGCGGCCCTCTTGGACCAGCCGGTGGCGGGACTCATCGTCGTGCTGATGCAAACGGGCGGCGAGGCGCTCGAGACCCTGGCCCAACGGCGGGCGAGCGACGCGGTGCGCGAGCTGGAGGCGGCGGCGCCGAGGGTCGCCCACCGCTGGAACGGCGACCGGCTAGAGGACATTCGGGCGGACCAGATCGTGGTTGGCGACCGACTCCTGGTCCGGCCGGGCGAGCTGGTCCCCTGCGACGGAGACGTCCTCGAGGGCGAATCGGACGTGGACGCCTCCGGGATCACCGGAGAACCGGTGCCGATCCCCGCCGGCCCCGGCACCCACCTCCTGAGCGGCAGTCTGAACGGCGAGGGGGCCCTCACCCTTCAGGCAACCGCCCCAGCGAGCGAGAGCCAATACGCCAGGATCGTCGAGCTGGTGCGGACGGCGCAGGCCAGCAAGGCGCCGCTCCAGCGGCTGGCCGATCGCTACGCGATCTGGTTCACCCCCGTGACCCTCCTGGTGTGCCTCGCCACCTACCTCGCCACCGGCGATGCGGTCCGCGTGCTGGCCGTGCTGGTGGTCGCCACTCCCTGCCCCCTCATCCTCGCAACGCCGGTCGCGGTGGTCGGCGGCATCAGCCGGGCGGCCCGACGGCACGTCATCTTCCGTCACGGCGAGGCCCTCGAGCGCCTCGGCCGAGCCGACGTCGCGGCGTTCGACAAGACTGGGACCCTGACGATCGGGCGTCCGGAGGTGGCCGCCGTCCGAGCGCTTCCGCCCCACACGTCCGATGGCCTGCTCCGCCTCGCGGCCGGCGTGGAGCAGGGCTCCGGCCATCTCTTGGCCCGCTCGGTGGTGACCGCCGCCTCGCGTGACGGGCGCGGGATCCCACCCGCGACCGAGATCCAGGAGGCTCCGGGCCAGGGCGTGTCCGGCCGGGTGGAAGGCCTCCGGATCATGGTCGGCTCCTTCGCCTACGTCGCACGGCGGCATCCCGAGGCGGCGGCGGAGCTGGCTCGGCTCCAGGACGGGGCCACGCTCCAGGCCTACGTGACCGTGGATGGGATGCCCGCGGGCATCATTCGGTATGCCGACCGGCCCAGGGCCGAGGCCCCGATCCTGATGGCGCGGCTTCGCCGCATGGGACTGCCGCGGACCCTCCTGTTGAGCGGCGATCGGCGGGAGAACGCCGCGGAGGTCGCGAAGGCGGTGGGCATCGAGGAGGTGCACGCCGATCTCCTGCCCGGCGACAAGGTCGCCACCATCGCCCGGTTGGAGGAGGCCGGCCACCGGGTGCTGATGGTGGGCGACGGCACCAACGACGCGCCGGCGCTCGCCGCCGCCTCGGTCGGCGTGGCCTTGGCTTCCGGCGGCGGTGGGATCTCGGCGGAGGCCGCCGGGGTGGTCCTGTTGGCCGACGACCTTGGCCTGGTGGCCGAGGCGGTGGACATCAGCCGTCGGACCATGCGCATCGCCCGCCAGAGCATCTGGACCGGGTTGGGGCTGAGCGGGGTGGCCATGGGCTTTGCCGCGGCAGGCCTGGTGACGCCCACGCTTGGCGCGATCCTGCAGGAAGTCATCGACCTGGCGGTGATCGTGAACGCGCTCCGGGCCAGCGGGTCCGGGACGCCGTACGGCCTTTGAAGAGTCCTTCATTCCGACATCCTTGACCGTTCACCGTCCGCGGAACAGCTTCGTGCCGGTTCGCTCGCCCTCACTCACGCCTCGAGGTTTCCCGTGCCCGACCAGCCGCCAGAGCTGCCCGAGCATCCGATCGGAACGTTCGCCTTCGTAGGCCTCTACGCGGTGCTGTTCGTCCTTGGGTGGCTCGCGATCTACGTCTTCATCTATCTCGCCCGACAGCCGGTGACGCCATGAACGTGGACCGCTACGAGAAGATCTGGATGTGGGGTGTGGGGGCGATGCTGGCGCTCTTCTTCGCAACGACCGCTGTCGGCGCGCTCCTGCAGCAGATCCATCCCCCCAGTCACGTCGAGACGATCGACCCGCGCACGGCCATGCGGGATGCCCGCTTCCGGACACCGGGCGTCTCCATGGACGGCGAGGGGCGGGTGGTGGTGACGCTGGTGGCCGTGATGTACGCCTGGCTCCCGGCCGAGTTCACCGTGCCGGCCGGGACGCCCATCACCTTCCGGCTCACCTCCGTGGACGTCACCCACGGCTTCCAGATCGTACGCACCAACGGGCAGGCCATGACGCTCCCCGGCTACGTGAGCCAGTTCACCACGACCTTCACCGAGCCCGGGGAGTACCTGATCGCGTGCAACGAGTACTGCGGGGTCGGGCACCACGCCATGGCCGGGAAGATGCACGTCGTCCCCGCCGACGCCTGGCAGCCGCCGACCACGACCACCGCCGAGGCCACCCATGACCACGCCCGTTGACGCGCGGCGGGCCAACCCCGCCGACCGGAGCGCCCGGCGCCTGATCCTGGCGAACGTCTGGGTCGCCGTCCTGTCCTTCGGGGCCGCGGCGGCCATGGCCATGATGCAGGCCATCAGCCGGGCCAACCTCGAGGTGCCGTACCGCTCCGCCCGGATGTACTACATGTCCGTCACGGCCCACGGCATCCTGATGGCCCTCGTCTTCACGACGTTCTTCATCATGGCCATGGGCTACGCCGTCACCCGCCAAGAGAACGGCTCGATCCGGTGGCCCAAGCTCGCCTGGTCCTGCTTCGCCCTCGCCGTGGTGGGCGTGGTGCTGGCCATGGTGCCGGTGCTGACCTTCAAGGCCAGCGTGCTCTACACCTTCTACCCGCCGCTCCAGGCCCACCCGCTGTTCTACATCGGCCTGACCCTGCTGGTGGTGGGCTCCTGGGGCTGGGCCGCCAGCATGGTGGCGTCCTGGCGGGACGCCCGCCGGGCTCGGCCGGATCGGCCGGTCAGCCTCGCGATGCACGCCACCGCCGCCAACGCCCTCCTGTGGGCGCTGGCCACCCTCGGCGTCGCCGCGGAGATGCTGCTCCAGCTCATCCCCTGGTCGCTCGGCCTGGTGGACCGGGTCGATCCGCTGCTGGCGAGGACGCTGTTCTGGTTCTTCGGCCACCCGCTGGTGTACTTCTGGATCATCCCGGCGTACACGATCTGGTACACGGTCCTCCCCCGGGAAGCCGGCGGCAAGCTCTTCTCCGACCCGCTCGGCCGCATGGTCTTCTGCCTGTTCCTGATCCTGTCCACGCCGGTGGGCTTCCACCATCAATTCCAGGATCCGGGCATCCCGGCGGGCTGGAAGCTCTTCCATACGTTCAACACGATGGCGGTCACCTTCCCCAGCCTGGTCACCGCCTTCACGATCGTCGCCTCGCTCGAGGTGGCGGGCCGCCTGCGCGGGGGCCGCGGCTTGTTCGGCTGGATCCGAACGCTGCCCTGGGGCGATCCGCTGGTCTCCAGCGTGCTGCTCGCCTGCCTGCTCTTCCTGCTCGGCGGTTTCGGCGGTGCGGTCAACGCGGCCTATGCGCTCAACTCGGTCGTCCACAACACGGCCTGGATCGCGGCCCATTTCCACCTCACCGTGGGCAGCGCCGCCGCGCTCACCTTCATGGGCGCGTGCTACTGGCTCGTGCCCAAGATCGCGGGGCGCGAGCTCGAGCTGAGCCTGTTGGCCAAGATCCAGCCATACCTCTGGTTCATGGGCATGGCCCTGTTCTCCTTCACCGGCCACATCGCGGGCCTCCAGGGGCTCCCCCGCCGGGTGTTCACCACCGACTTCGGCGGCGCGCCCCAGGCCCAGGCCTGGGAGTGGCTCACCAACGTCTCCGCCCTCGGCGGCGTGTTCCTCTTCGCCAGCGCCGGCTTCTTCGTCATGGTGATGCTCGGGACCATGCTCGCCGGGAAGGCCAAGCCCCTGGAGGAGCTCGCCTGGGCGGAGCCCCTCCACCGCCCAGCCGACGGCCTCCGCCCCGGTCTCTGGGATCGACTCGGGCTCTGGTTCGCGGTGGCCGTCGTCCTGGTGGTGATCGCCTACGCCGTCCCCCTGTGGGACATCCTGCAACTCGAGCGGTTCGGCAGC
>JBFIUJ010000052.1:0-11796 GCA_041607595.1 Gemmatimonadales bacterium
GCCCCGCCCGCCCGGATGCGCTCTGCCAGCGTGCCCTGGGGGACGAGCTCCACTTCGAGCTTCTTGTCGAGCATGAGTCGCTCGAACACGTCGTTCTCGCCCACGTAGCTGCTCATCATCTTCTTGACCTGACCGTTCTTCAGCAGGTGGACCAGGCCGTGGTCGGTGGTGCCGGCGTTGTTGCTCACCACGGTGAGGCCGCGGGGCCCGAGGTCACGCAGGGCCATGATGCAGTCGGTGGGAATGCCGCAGAGGCCGAAGCCCCCGACGAGCAGGGTGGCCCCCTCGGGCACGTCCCGAAGGGCCGCCGTTGCGTCCGGGTAGGTCTTGTTCACGGAGGCGTCATCCTGGTGTGGGGGATCGAGTGCCGGGAAGATGGTCAGGGCGCAGGTGCGGCGCGACCAGGGCGCTCGCGGCGTCGAGGGCCGGGAGGTCGACGCCGGTGCGCCCGGCGAATGCCTCGACCAGGGCCTGGGTCGCCACGTTGCCCGGCGCGCCCGGCGCGTAGGGGCACCCGCCGAGGCCTCCCGCGCTGGCATCGAACCGGGTGACCCCGGCGGCGGCCGCCGCGAGGGCGTTGGCCACGGCGTTCCCGTAGGTGTCGTGGAAGTGCATCGCGATCCGATCCGCGGGACAGAGCGGCAGCAGCGCGTCGAGCAGGCGCCGGGTCTCCTCCACCGTGGCCCGCCCGATGGTATCGCCGATCGAGAGCTCGGCGCATCCGAGGTCGAGGAGCCGCCGGGCGACGGCTAGGACGGCGGCGGGCGCCACCGGGCCCTCGAACGGACAGTGGAAGGCCGTGGAGATGTACCCGCGGACCGGCACCGTGGCGTCCGCCAGCACCGGGCGGAAGCGATCGATCGACTCGGCGATCGTGGCGTTGATGTTCTTCCGGTTGAAGGTCTCGCTCGCGGCCGTGAAGATGGCGACCCCGTCCACCCGGGCGCCGAGCGCCCGCGCGAGGCCGCGCGCGTTCGGGACCAGGGCCGTATAGCGGACGCCGGGCGCCCGCGCGATGCCGGCGAAGACGGCCTCGGCATCCGCGAGCTGGGGCACCCACTTCGGGGAGACGAACGAGGAAACCTCGATCTCGCGGAGACCGGTCCGGGAGAGCGCATCCACGAAGGCCACCTTGATGGCCGTGGGGATCTCGGCGGGCTCGTTCTGCAGGCCGTCCCTGGGGCCGACCTCGATCAGGGTGATGGCGGGCACGAGCCAAAGGTAATCGGCCGCGGACGAAGCGTCATCCGCGCGCGGGCCGGACCTCCCCGTACGGGAGGAAGCCTCCCCGGCGCACGACGGCCCACCCGATCAGGACGCCGGAGGCCTGGATCAGGAGGTCCGTCACGTCCAGCATCCGTCCCACCAGCACGAGCTGCCCCACTTCGGTGGCGGCCGCGAGGTAGAGGCCCGGCCAGGCGTGGGACCAACGGCCGGTGAAGCGGAGCGGCCAGACGGCGAGCAACGCGCCCAGCGGCAGGTAGAGGAAGAACGGCCCGCAGACGTCCACCACGCTGAAGAAGTCCATCTGCACGCTGAGGGCGGCCAGGGGAATCCACCAATCCATGGAGAGCTTTTGCGCGATGGCGGCGCCGCTCCATTCGATGGTGTACGGCCGGAGGCCCCAGAGCGCGAGCACGATCGCATAGGCGACGAGCACGCCGAACGGGCGCTGCCGGCCGCGGTAGCGCTGGGTGAGCTGGGGCAGGAGCTGCACCGCCGCAAACGCTCCGGCAGCGATCGCGAGGGCATGCAGCACGATCGCGCCCAGGATGATCGGCTGCCCCACGAGTCCATGGGCCACCTCGGCCAACGCCGCGAGAAGGAGCCCGACCAGGGACACGCGTCGGGCCGCCGGGCCGTAGCCCCATCCGCGCTCCACGGCCGCGGCCACGGCCAGCGCCCCCGCCGGGAGGAAGAGCAGGAAGTCTTCGAACGGCAGATCGAAGAGCGACCGCACCTCGAACATCTGCCAGACGACGCGGAAGCGACCCAGGGGCCCGCCGTAGACGTTCGGGAAGGCGTTTTGCCGGAAGAGCGGGATCAGCGCCTCGAGGAAGGCGGCGATCGCATAGGGTCCGGCAAAGGCGAGGGCCGGGATCCCGACGAAGGACTTGGCGCCCCGCCCGGCTCCGGCCACCATCACCAGGGCGACGAGCCCAAGCGCTCCGAGCAGCGCCCCGCCCGTGTTGGTGAGGAGGTCCACCGCGTTCGGATTGCGGAGGCTGGACAGGCTCTGGGCCAGCTCCACGCCGAGGCTCAGGGCGGCGCCGGTGAGGACCGCCTCGCGCAGGGACAGCCAGGCCCGCTCGACCGGCGCCGTGATCATCCAGACGACACCCCATCCCGCAAAGAGCGCCACGTTGCGGGCCGCGTCGATCCAATCGCGCGCGGTAAGGGTCGGGCTCCACGCCCGGGCGAGACGCTCGAAGGCGCGCCCCAGGTCCGGGTCGAGCCCGAAGGGCACGAGGGTCGCGAGCAGGAGCAACCCGACGTAGGCCAGGCGGATCGGCATGCGCAGGGCCGCCAGGCGGGCGCGGAGCTCGGTCATGGGGTGGTCCGTGGAAGGGTCACCAGTAGTCCGTGTCGCCGAGATGGTAGTAGAAGTCGCGCCGCATGGCCTCGGGGTCGATGGCGGGGTCGAAGACCCGGCCGCTCAGCCGATGTCCGGCCGGATGGGGCGCGGACCAGAACCCGGCCCGGTCCACCAGCTCGCGGCCCGGGGTCCCGGGCTGCATCCACGCCTCGCAGGTGGGCGCGCCTTCGCGCCGGGCCAGGTCGAGCGCCACATGGAGGAGCGCCTGGGCCCGGTCGGGAACCCGGCGGGGGAGGAGCAGGTCCACCAGCCGGGCCTTCTCGCGGTCCACCGACATCACGAGCCAGCCCAGCCACCGGCCCCCGGATCCCCGCAGGGCGAGCATCCGGTACCGGGCGTTGGGACAGTCCCGATATCGCCAATTCAGGTAGGTGCTGTCGCGCACCACGGACGTGGGGTATTCCGATCGGAGCTCGTCCCAGAGCCGATCCGCCTCTGCGCCGAACTCCCGGAACGGCTCCACGTGCAGACGGCCCGCCAGGGCGCGGACGCTCTTCATCACGGTGCGCCGGAGCGCCTTGGCCTGGTAGGACACGACGTCCCAGCTCGTGTAGCCCAGCAGCAGCTCGCCGAGGCGTCGGTGCCGTGGGTTGGGGAAGCCGAAGATGAACTGGGAGCGGCCGGTCCGGCCGAACCGGTCACTGGCGGCGTGGGCGGTCTCCGCGAAGAACCCCGAGCGGCCGAGGAACGCGCCGCGGTAATCGGGATGGGACATCGCGTCGAAGGCCAGCGCCATGCGGCAGGGGCGCCCTTCGAACTGGGCCCGGAGCGGCATGCAGGAGAAGTGCGCGGCCAGGGTGCCGTCCGGCAGCATGCAGAGCATGATCTGCCGATCCCGCGCCGGGTTGGCCTCGAACCGCCACCGCCAGGAGCGCCAGGCGGCGTCGTCCACCGGCATGTCGAAGACGAGCCCGAAGAGGCGGAGGATGGCCGCCTCGTCGCCCGGCCGAAACTCGCGGATCTCGTATTCGACGGGCCCCGCGGCCGAGCTCACCCGTCGCCCCCCGAAGAGGTCACCTTCGCGGCAAACGCCTCCAGCGTGTCGCCCCCCGCGATCTCGATCCGCGGCAGATCCAACAGCGGCTCGTAGAGCCCGGCGGGGCCGGGTCGGCAGGAGAGTCCATAGGTGTAGCCGGCCGATCCGATCACGTGGCGCACCACCGGATCGTTGTCGCCGTAGGGATAGGCGAACGCGGTGACGGAGCGGCTCAGGGCGTGCTCCAGCCGCTCGCGCGAGCGGCGGGCTTCGTCCGCCATGGCCGCGCACGACAGGGCGGTGAGCGGGGCGTGGGTCACCGAGTGGGATCCGAAAGTGACGCCCTCCTCCTGCAGGGCCAGGACCTCGGCCCAGTCCATCAGCGGGAGTCCTTCGCCGAAGGCGGGCAGGTCCCACGCGTTGACCCCTCCGATCTCACCGGTCACCAGGAAGACGATGGCCCCGAACCCGTGCCGGCGCAGGGCCGGCCAGGCGTGGGTGTGGAAGTCGCGGAACCCGTCGTCGAAGGTCAGGATGATCGGCCGGCCCCGGAGCAGGCGCCGGCCGGTCATCGCGTCGCGCCATTCCTCCAGGCCGATCGAGGCGTACCCCTGGTCCCGGAGCAGCCTGAGCTGATCGTCCAGCGCCGCCGGCGTGACCCGGTAGTCCTCCAGGCCCTCCGGTCCCGCGTCCG
This sequence comes from Gemmatimonadales bacterium, assembly GCA_041607595.1. GTDB lineage: Bacteria > Gemmatimonadota > Gemmatimonadetes > Gemmatimonadales > GWC2-71-9 > JBFIUJ01. Next base: position 4,267 of record JBFIUJ010000052.1, read on the forward strand.
AGACCGAGTGGTACATGAGGATGGGAACGCGTTCGGCGATCGCATGCCGGCCGGCGCGACGCCGGAGCGCCGGCCACGCGCGCTGGAGCACGCGCTGTCCTCGGGCCAGCACGGACGCCCGCCGCACGGGCCGAGGGTCGCCCTCCGACCTCTCCGGGATCCGGCGCAGGGCGGCCTCGCTGAGCCGGGCCCGCAGCGGCACTCCAGCGAGCGGGCGCTCCAAGATCGCGGTCCGCACCACGGCGGCCACCAGCCGCGCGTCGTGCGCGGCCAGGAGGACCCGCCGAAGGCGGGCGGACGCGATCCGGGCCCGGGGGAGCATGAGCGGCTCGAGCGGCTCCCCGCCGATGGAGAGCTCCACCCGCACCGGGCCGGCCCCGGCGTTGATGGAGGGGAGCCGGCCGCCGACCTCCAGGCGTACGACGCCGCGCTCGGCGGTTCGGTGGGTGCTCCCCGCGTCGCTGCTCCAGAGCTCCTGGGCCAGCCGACGGCGGAGCGCGACGCGTGTGCCCCACTCGAGCTGCTTCTTGCTGAGGCGTGCCACGGCGGCGGCCGCCGCGCCCCTGGGCAGCGCGCGGGCGAGGGCCGACTCCAGCGGCGCCACGCCCGAGTCGTTTCGCTGGAGGAAGGCGGCGAGGATGGCCCAGCCGTAGTCGCGCGCGGCGGCGCGCGCGATCGCCTCCGCCGGGAGGCGGTCCTCGCCGGCGGGAAGGTCGAGGGCGCCGAGCGGCTCGCCCTCGAGCGTCAGGTTCACGCGGACCCGATCGATCGGCGCCGGGAGCGGGACGTCTTGGATCGCCTCGGTGAGCTCGACCTCGATCGCCAGCGCGCCGCCCACGCGGCAGGGGAGGCAGGTCGCGTGCTTCGCCGCCAGGGCCTCCAGCCGAATGGCGACGCGTCGGGCCAGCCTCGGCGCGCCGGACTTTGCCTCGAGTGCGGCGAGGAACGTCTCGATCGGCTCCGCCAAGCGGGACCAGTCCGCGGCGAGGTCGGCCGGTTGGCGGCAGGTGGGGAGTGGCATCGCGTAGAAGATGCTCGTCGCGACGAGGTCGGGGTCCAGGACGGGACACCGCTCGCCGCCCAACGCGTCCAGGAGCGGGACCGGGTCCGAGCCGCTGCCGAGGTGGAGCCCGGCGGGCCAGCAGGCGAAGACGAAGCGGGCGTGGGGCTCGAGTCCCGGCGGCCGACCGTCGGCGAACTCCGGGTCCGGATCGGGGACGCGCGGGTCCGGACGATGCCCTCGGGCGATCACCCGCAGGCCGTCGGCCAGCATGCGCCCCCCGTCGTTCGAGGCGGACCGCTCCCGCATGCGATACCGGGCCAGCGGCTCGGGCACCCAGCCGAAACGAGTCCCGCGGCGGGCTATGCGCTGCCAGAGGTCCCAGTCCTCGCAGGTGCGCAGGGTTGGGTCGAAGGCGCCGACCGCCTCGACCACGTCGCGTCGGACGATCGCCGCGTGGATCGCGAAGGGACACGCGCAGGCGGTGGGGAGGAAGGGCCGGGGTCCGAACGGCCGGTACTCGACCTTCGACGGCTCGCCGCTCGGCGTGATGCGAACCCAGGCGCAGGCCATGACGCCGCAGCCGGGGTGGGACCGGCTCTCGGCGGTGAGGCGCGCCAGCATCTCCGGCTCGATCCAGTCGTCCGCGTCGAGGAAGAGGAGCCAGTCGTGCCGCACCAACGCGAGCCCGGCGTTGCGGGCCGCGCAGACGCCCTCGCCCTCCCGCCGCAGGAGTCGTATGCGGGCATCCCCCTCGCGGAACCGTTCGACCACCTCGGCGGTGTCGTCCGAGGATCCGTCGTCCACGACGATCGCATCCCACGCCGTGTGGGTCTGGGCCTGGAGGGACTGCAGCGTCTCCGCGAGCGTGGCGCCGGCGTTCCTGGCGGGGATCACGACCGAGACCGGGATGGGCCCGTCCATCAGTCCCGTTCCAGCCGCCGTCGCTCGATGGCGGGTGCGCACTGGGCCAAGACCTCCCGACTCAGGTGCAGATGCCACGGGGCGTTCGGCGGCCCCGCCAGCGCCACGACGCCGAGGGGCTCCCCCCGGCTCGCGAGGACGACCTCGCTCGGGCCTTCGGTCCAGAGGGCGGGGGGGGCGGCGGGAAGGCCGTCGGTGACGTCCACCTCCACCCGCGGGAGGGGCGGCGCGGCGGCGCGGTACGCCGCCAGCGCGGCGTCCTCGCCCAGCGCGTCCCCCACACCGCGCCAGTACTGGTAGGTCGAGAGGAGCTTGAACAGCTTGAGCCAGGGCCGCGTCAGGCGCAGCCGCTCCACGAGCGGGAGCAGAGCGGCGCCCATCCGAACGAGCGCGTCGCCCGCGCGGGGTGCGTGCCGGGCGACGAGCGCAGCCCCCCGGCCGGGTCCATGGCCATCCCGCATCAGCCGCAGGCCGGGGCGGAGCTCGGGGTGGAGCGTGCCGAGGAGCACGTCGCCGTGCGCCTCCTGGCGCCGGGCGCGGAGCACGGCGGCGAGCGGGGTCCGGTGGTAGTGGAGGGCTCGAGCCTCCCGGTCCACGATGAACCGAACGCCGGCCCGCAGGAGCCGGTAGCCCAGCTCGTAGTCCTCGCCGCCGTACCCCCGGAACCGCTCGTCGAACCCGCCGACGGCGAGGAAGTCCTCGCGCCGGAGGGACACGTTGCCGGTGCAGAAGTCTCGGCACGTGGGGAGGTGGCCGGGCTCTGCCCGACGGGCGAAGAGATCCTCCCACCAGGACCAGGCCCACAGCTGGTAGAGCGAGGCGTCCGGCCCGCGGACCAGCTCGTAGTCACCGAGCACGGCGATCCGCTCGGCGGCCTCGGCGTGATGGCGCCCGTGCCGGGCCAGCAGGTCGGGGGCGGGGACCACGTCGTCGTCGAGGAAGACGAGGATGGCGCCGGTCGCCGACCGGGCGCCCCTGTTGCGGGCCGCGGCCTGCCCCGCGTTGGGCTGCTGCTCCCACCGGAGGCCCGGCAGTCGGCCCGACGCGACCCACTCTCGGAGCAGCTCCTCCGAGGGGTCGGGGCCGCCGTCCAGCACCACCACCGTCTCGAAGGCGTCCGGGGGGACGGTCTGGTCGGCCAGCGCCTCCAGGACCCGGGCGAGCGAGTCGGGTCGCCGGTGGCTCGGCACCACCACGCTCAGGGAGCGAGACGGCACGCTCACGCCGCGTGCTCCAGGGGACGCGCGGCCTCGGCGCCCGCTTGGCGGAGGGCGCGCTCGCGCCGGCGGCTCCGCCGGTAGGCGGCGGGGGCGAGCGCCACCCCCCAGCAGTAGCGGAGGAGGAGGGCGAGCGGGAGATGGCCCGGCCGCCGGAGCAGCGCCCGCGCGAGCTTCCGGACGTGGTCCTTCCAGAGCCAGGTGAGCCCGACCAGCGGCGCCTCCCAGTCCCCGTGCTCCAGCCAGCAGCGGAGCAGCACGGCGAACCCGCCGGTGCTGTAGCCCTGGAGGGTGCGCGCGAGCGCCTCGCGCTCCCGGCGGTGGCGGTGCCAGACCAGCGCGGCCGGGGAGTAGACCACCCGGTGGCCTCCCGCCAGGAGGCGGTAGAACGCATAGGTATCGCCCCCCGTGGCGGCCGCGGTGCCGCAGTCGAGCTCCGTCTCGAAGAGCCCGAGCTCGGTGACGAGTCGGCGCCGGATCGCCATGTTCGCGCCGGCTCCGACCTGACCGGCGGAGGCCGGGCGGAGGACGGTGAAGTCGAACGTGCGCGGCTCGAAGCCTCGGCCGAGCCCTCCGTAGCGCTCGAACAGCTCCTGGGCCTCGGTCTCCAGCTCGAGGGGCAGGGTGAGGCCCGTCACCGCCGCGACCCGGGGCTCGGCGAACGGGGCGAGCAGCGCGTCCACCCATCCCGGGTCCACGACCACATCGTCGTCGGTGTAGAGGACGATCTCCCCGGTGGCCAGGCGGGCCCCGTGGGCTCGAGCCCAGTTGAGGCCGGGCCGGTCCTCGCGGGTGTAGCGCACTCCGGGGTGGTCGGCGACGACCCGGGCCGTGTGTTGGGTGACGGACGCGTTGTCCACCACGATCACCTCGCCGCCGCGGGCCGTCGCGAGGCGGCGGAGCGAGCCCAGGCAGCGGGCGAGGTCGTCGGGGCGGTCGCGGGTGCAGATGACGAGTGACCAGGTGGGCGGGGTGGGGTCCGGCGCGGGGCCCGGCACCTGGTGGAGGAGCCACCGCTCGAGCGAGCGCCGGCGCAGGCGGGCGGCGAGCCCCGGGGTGGCGGCGATCGCGCGCCGCAGGTCGGCTTCGTCCAGCCGCCCGTCGGGACAGGGGACCCGCAACGTGCCGATCGGGGCGCCGCGGCTTCGGAGCAGGACCACCGCCTCCGGGTGGAGGAGCCCCGTGATGCTGCCGAAGGGCTCCTTGGCGTCCAGATCGAGCACGTGGGCCGGCATCGCCTTCACTCCGCCGTCGGCCCGCGGGCGTGCTCGTACGCGTCCAGCACCTCGTTCACCGGGCCGACCATCCGGGTTTCTCCGCCGTCCAGCCAGACGGCCCGATGGCAGAGGGCCCGCAGGATGGGCAGGTCGTGGGACACGGCGACCAGGGTGCCACCCCCGGCGACGTACTGCCGGATGAACGTGATGCACTGCTCGCGGAAGTCCTGGTCGCCCACGGCGGTGGTTTCGTCCACCAGGAAGATCGAGGGCTGGACCGCGACGGCCACGGAGAACGCCAGGCGCACATGCATCCCGGAGGAGTAGTACTTGACCGGCTCGTGGACGTACTCGCCGATGCCGGAGAACTCGACGATCTGGTCGAAGCGCTCGCGGAGCTCTGCCCGGGAGAGGCCCATCACCGCCGCGTACTGCTCGACGTTTTCGGCGCCGGTCAGGTCCGGATGAAAGCCGACGCCGAGCTCGATCACCGCGGCCAGCCGGCCGCGCGTCTCGATCGTGCCGGAGGTCGGGGTGTACACGCCCGCGATCAGGCGGAGCACGGTGCTCTTGCCCGAGCCGTTGTCTCCCACCAGGCCCACCGCCTCGCCCGGCGCCACGTCCAGGCTGAAGTCGCGGAGCCAGAAGCTGGGGCGGCGGGACGGGACCGTGCGCCGCAGGACCTTGCGGATGAACACTTCCCGGAGGCTGGCGGCGCGCTGCTCGTAGTGGATGAACCGCTTCACTACGTTCCGGCAGCTGACCGCGGCCGGGGCGGCCGGGCTAGCCGATCTCTGGGAGGAGCGCGCGCTGGCGATGGTAGATGACATACCCGAGGGTGGTGATGGCGGCCACGAGGCCGGCCGTGAGCGCGAAGAGTCCCGGTGCGGGGAAGATCCCCTCGTAGAGCACCGCGTGGTACATGGTGAGCAGGCCGGCGAGCGGGTTGGCGAAGTAGAGCGCCTGCAGCTGCGGGGGCACCATGGACGCGGGGTAGAATACCGGGGACACGTAGAACAGCATGCTGAGGACGATCGGGAGCGCGTGCTCCACGTCGTTGTACGACACCGACAGCGTCGCGAGGGGGAGGGCGATCCCCACCGCCAGGAGCACCTGTAGCGCCACCAGCGCCGGCAGGAAGAGCAGACTCGCCGGCAGCTCGCCGTGGTGGAACACCGCGAGGACTGCGACGACGAGCACCAGCTCCGCCAGGAACTCCACCAGCCGCGCGCCCGCGGCGCCGTAGACCAGCACGTCGTTGGGGAACGCGACGCTTCGGCGGAGCCCCGAGTGCTCGCGGAACACGTAGGTCCCGGTGCTCAGCATTTGGATCACGAAGGTCCAGGCGAAGTAGCCGCTCAGCAGGAACGCCCAGTAGCGCTCCACCGGCAGGCGGACGATGGTGCTGAACACCACCACGAGCACCGCCATGCTGAGGAGCGGGTTCATCAGGGTCCAGACGAACCCGAGGAGTGAGCGCTTGTACTTGAGCGTCAGGTTGCGCCGCACCAGGCTCGCCAGGAGCATCCGGAAGCTCCAGAACTCGAAGAGCCCTCCACGTCCATGGAGCCCGATCATGGGACGCCTCCGGCCCCGCGCTGCCGGAGGGCCCGCCGCTCCGCCGCACCGTACGCGGTGAGCCCGCGCCAGCAGGCGCCCCACATCCGCCAGAGCACGGCGGCGGGGAGGGGGTCGCGCCGCACGGCACGGCGCACCAGCCGGACACCGGGCTTCACCAGCCGCCAGGCGAGGAAGCCCAGGAGCGAGACCCGCTCGCGACCGCGTGCCCGGCGGAGGTGCTTCACCAGGAAGGCCACGAGCGCGCGCTGGTGGCCGACGATCTGCTCGCTCACCGCGGCGGCGTTGGCGCGGTGCTCGTGCCAGGCCAGCGCCGTCGGCTCGTAGACGACCTCGTGGCCGGCCTGTAGGACGCGCCAGAGGAAGTCGTGATCCCCGCCCCCCGGCAGCGGAGGGCCTTGGTCCAACGCCTCGTCGAAGCCGCCCAGGGACCGGGCCAGGTCCCGTCGCACCGCGTAGCTGCAGCCGCTCCCCACGCTCACCGCCCACGCGATGAGCGGAGCCCGCCGTCCGTGGAGGCGCCGCTCCGCGTCGGCCGGGAGGCGAATCGGGACGAGGCCGCGCCCGAACCCGCCGTTCGCCTCGAAGAGACGGCCACCCGGCGTGTCCACCGTGAGAGCCTCGACCCGCCCGGTGAGCACTCCGGCCCGCGGCTCCTCGGCGAGCCGCGCGACGATGGCGCCGGCCCACTGGGTATCCGCCACGGCGTCGTCGTCCAGGAACGCGATCACGTCGCCGACCGCCTCCGCCAGCGCCCGGTTACGGGCGACGTCCAGCCCCGGCAGCGGCTCGCACACGTAGCGAACGGTAGGGAACTCGCGGTCCACCAGGCGGAACGTCTCGTCCCCCGGCGGCGCGTTGTCCACGACCAGGATCTCCGCCGCCGGCACGCGCTGCTCCAGCAGCGAACGCAGGGCGCGGCGCAGTTGCTCCGGGCGTCCGCGCGTGCAGATCGCGGCGGTGAGGCGGGGGAGCGGGGCGCGGGCCGCCGGCTCGGGCCGCCGGGACGAGGGGGCGTGGGTGCTCATTCCCATCGGGGCCTCACGCTCGGGGCCGGACCGTGGCCGCGCCGAAGCCAGGCGACCCCCCCCGCGACCATGCCCAGGGCATAGGCCGCGCGCGCGGCGAGGACGGCCGGCAGCAGGAGGAGCGGCTCGAGCACCCCGGCGCGGACCCAGCACCAGGTGATGTAGAGCGCTTGGGGCACGGCGAGCGGCAGGCTGGCGACGATCAACGTGCGGGGGAACCGATAGATCCAAGAGGCCCGGGCGGCGCGGGTCTGGGCCTTGGTCTCGATGGCGCAGTAGGCCCAGCGGTAGTTGCGGCGCAGCAGGTTGCCGAACCCGGGGCGGTTGTAGTGGTAGACCACGGCCCGGGGCTCGAATCGAATCGCGTGACCTCGGTCGCGGAGGGTGGCCTGCCATTCGAGCTCCTCGTGGGCGTAGGCGATCGGGTGCCGCTCGGTGAACCCCGGACCTGCCAGGAACGCCTCGCGGAGGACGCTCAGGTTGCCGGGCGGGTGGTTCGATACCTCGCCGGCCGGCCGGCGGGCGTGGACGTGATACCATCCGCAGTAGTAGTCGCAGCGCGCGGA
>JBFIUJ010000053.1:0-11744 GCA_041607595.1 Gemmatimonadales bacterium
CCGAGAATGACCCAGCCGGCCGCACCGCGGTCACCGCGACTGGCTAGGACGCCTCCCCGCCGTCCACGGCCGAGGTCTCGATCACGATCTCCCCCTCGAGCGTCCGGTGCACCGGACAGCGATCCGCGATCTCCATCAGCCGGGCCCGCTGCTCGGCGTCGAGCGTGCCGCCGAGAGTGATCTCCCGCCGGATCCGGTCCAGCCGGCGCTGTCCCGCCTCGCAGTCCGCGCAGTCCTTCGCGTGCACCCGGTCGTGCGCCAGCCGCACGGTGACGCCGTCGAGGGGCCACGCCTTCCGGTCGGCATACATGCGGAGGGTCATCGTGGTGCAGGCGCCGAGCCCGGCCAGCAGGTACTCGTACGGCGTCGGCCCCGTGTCGGTGCCGCCGACGCCGGCGGGCTCGTCGGCCTTCAGCCGATGCCGGCCGGTGCGCACCTCCGCCGCGTAGCCGGACGCCCCGCCCCGCACCGTGACCCAGCCCGCCTCGTCCTGCCGCTCCTCCCAGGCCTCGGGCTCGGGACGCCGGACGTACCGGGTGAGCCACGCGGCCAGGGTGCGTCCCACGAAGGCCGCGTCGGCCGGGTCGCGCAGCAGGAGATGGTCGGCCCCGTCGAGCGAGACGAAGCTCTTGGGGTGCTTGGCCGCCTCGTACAGATGCCGGGCGTGCTCGATGCCCACCACCTCGTCCACCGGCGAGTGGAAGATGAGGAGCGGGCGACGGAGTCCGCGAACCGCCTCGTCCAGGCGCTGGCCCCGCAGGTCGTCGAGCAGTTGGCGGCGGAGCCGGAAGGGACGGCCGGCGAGCCGCACCACCGCCTCGCCCTCCGCGACGGCGGGATCGCTGGCCTCCAGCCGATCGGCCAGGTGGGCCGGATCGCTCGGCGCGCCGACCGTCGCCACCGCCTTGACCGAGGGGAGCCTCGGCGCGGCGGCCAGAACGGCCGCGCCCCCCAGGCTGTGGCCGATCACCACCGACGGCGCCTCGTGCTCCGCCTCCAGGAACGCGGCCGCGGCAAGCAGGTCCTCCACGTTGGACGTGAAGTTGGTGTCGGCGAACTCGCCCGCGCTCTCCCCCAGACCGGTGAAGTCGAAGGAGAGGACGGCGATCCCCTCGTCCACCAGGCAGCGGGTGATCCGGCGGACGGCCTTCAGATCCTTGGAGCAGGTGAAGCAGTGCGCGAAGAGGGCGGTGGCCCAGGCCGGCCCCGCGGGCCGCTCCAGGCGCCCGGCGAGGGACTCCCCGAGCGCGCCGGGGAATTGGAGCCGCTCGGCCGCCACCGATCAGCCCCCCCAGCCCGCCAGCACCACCCCCATCAAGACCAGGTACGCGAGCTGGTAGCCCGCGTCGATCGCGAAGGTGGAGACCGGCAGGTCGGAGAACATGTTGGCCGTGAGCCCGAGGGTGAACGCGAACCCGAGCCAGAGGACGACGCCCATCGCCGCCCCGCCGCCGGCCCCCGTGACGCCGGCCATGGAGAGCACCGCGGAAAAGGCGAGCGCCATCACGAAGTAGCAGGCGAAGGAGATCAGGTAGGCGCGCGGTGCGGTCTTGCGGAGCTCGGCCATCTTCTCCGGGGTGTACCCGTGGGTCGACGCCCAGAGCTTGCCGAAGAGGAGCGGCGAATACCACAGCGCGCCGACGAGGAAGGTCCCGACCGCGGCGACGGCCGCGGCAAGGTAGTTGAGCTGGACGGGAGGCATCGCGAGAGCTCCTCCGTGGGGAGAGGGTGTCAGGAAGCGGGAACGCGCCGGGGCCTCGGCACCAGCTCGCCACTGCAGTTGGGACAGCGCCCCTGCAGCTCCCGCGCACAGACCGGGCAGAAGGTGCACTCGTAGCTGCAGATGAAGGCCTGGCCGGCCGGCGGCACCGGGCCCGCGCAGCGCTCGCAGGCCGGCCGCATCTCGAGCGCCATCAGCCCTGCGCGGCCGAGGCCGGCTCCCGGCGCGGGCGGAGCGTCTGGAAGTCGAAGCAGTCGGGCCGGTGGTAGTGTCCGGTGACGTCGAGGGTCATGGTCTCCTCCCGGATCCTCCGCGGGTCGAGATCCGCGACCAGGATCCCGGGCGCATCGTACAGCGGCTCGGCCAGGTAGGCGCCGTCCGGGCCGACGATGGCGCTGCCGCCGCGCAGCACCCAGGCGTCGCCGGAGGCCGCGCGGGCCGGATCCGGAGCCAGGCCGTCGGGCAGCGAGGCGGCGCGGAGGAGCGCCCCGGCCGCCAGCACGAAGCAGCGGCCCTCGAAGGCGTAGTGCCGGCTCGCGACGTGGTTCATCTCCTTCACCATGGGCCACACCGCCACGTGCACGTCCTCGCCGGACTCGTGCAGGGCCTGCCGGGCGAGCGGCATCCAGTGCTCCCAGCAGACCAGCGCGCCGACTCGGCCGGCGGCGGTCTCCACCGCGCGGAGCCCGGCCGCGTCGCCCGGGCCCCAGATCATGCGCTCGGTGTAGGTGGGCACCAGCTTGCGGTGGTGGTTCGCCAGGCGGCCGTCCGCATCATAGGTCAGGATCGCATTGTAGAGCGTCCCCCGCCCCGGTCCCCGCTCCACCCGCTCCGACACGCCCACGACCAGCGCGATGCCCAGATCCCCGGCGACTCGACCCAGCTCGCGGCCCATCGGCCCGTTCACGTCCACGCTCGCCTCCGCCATCCGGGCGTAGGCCGCCTTCACCGGCGGGTGATCCCAGAGTCCCGCGCCGGGGCTCACGTCGATCCAGGCGGGGTAGCCCGGGATCCAGGTCTCGGGAAAGGCCACCAGCGTGGCCCCGAGCGCCGCGGCCTCCGCGGCCAGCGCCGCGGTCCGCGCGACGGCCGCCCCGGGCTCGGGCACCTCCGCCTGCACGACCGCCACCCGGAGCGGCTCGGTCATCGGCCCAGCATTCGCACCAGCTCGCTCTCGGGATCGGCGCCGCGGCGCAGGGTGAAGACCGCCGGAGCCCCGATCCGAAGCCGATGCCCGCCCTCCAGCATCTCGGCCGCGGGGTGGGCGTAGAGTCCGGCGGCCGGCAGGGTATCCATGGCCCGCGCCTCGCCGAGATCTCCGATGTCGCGCAGGCGGAGCCCGGTGCGGGCCACCGCGTCCTCGTAGGCGAGCCCGAGGTCGGCCACGATGGAGCCGGCGCCCGGCATCACGACGGTCACGCCCTTCACCAGGAGATCGAGGGTGAGGGCCTGGTTCTGGGGGAGCCGCTCGTAGTGGGCGGGATCCTCGCCAGCGTAGGCGCCGGTGGCGATCGCGTCCAGGGCGGAGAGGATCGCCGCCACGTTGAGCGCGCGGAGGCGCTGCTTCTGGGGATCGTCGGGGAGCGCCCCGCTCTCGATCAGCACGGTGCTGGTCCCCCAGGCCTGCATCAGGTCGCCGAAGGCCCTCGGATTGAAGGTGTCGTCGTACTTCGCCAGCCGGCCGGGGACGGCCTGGCTCAGCGTGCGCGCGATCCGCGCCGCCACCCCGCGGGCCCGGGCGCGGGCCTCGCCGTAGGCGCGGGTCTGCTCCGCGGCCGGGGCCAGCAGCGCGATCGCCACCTGCAGCCCCGCGTCGCCGGCCACGACCCGAGCGTCCTGGTCGTGCAGGTTGAAGCCGAAGCGGGCGTCCACCCGGTCGCGGATCGCCTTCAGGGCGCGGCCCTCGGGGGTCACCAGCCGGCGGGCGTCGCGGTTCACGTCGAGCCCGAGTGCGTTCCGCCGCTCGAAGCGCTCCGCCCCATCGGGATTCAGCATCGGCACCATCGTCACGGCGAGCGCGCCGTGTATCCGCTCCCGCAGCGGGTCCCCCGCCGCCTCGGCGAAGAAGCGCATCAGGTCCGCCAGGGCCATCGTGGCGGTGCTCTCGTCGCCGTGCATCTGGGACCAGAGCAGGACGGTCGTCCGCCCCTGGCCGAACCGCACCGCCCGGAGCGCGCGCCCTTCGACCGAGGCCCCGATCTCCTCCACCGCGAGCGCGGGTGCGGCCACCACCGGCTCGAGGGCCCGCCACAGCTCGGCGTGGGTGAACCGCCGCTGCTCGAGGCCCGTCACGCGGTAGCGCTCGGCGGCGGCCAGACCCGCCGAGAGGCAGCAGCCGCCGTCCTGCGCGTCGGCGACGGTGGCCGCCATCAGACCGAGCAGAAAGAGCGCCGGCGCACGTCGTCCCATGAATCCCTCCGAGAGGTTCGAGTCACTACCCGGCCCGTCCGAGATAGCCCCGGAGGGTGGGCGAGAGGCGGCGGCGCACGCTGGCCGCGCGCGCGGCCCGCAGCTCCTCGTCGGCCAGGGGGACGAGCGCGCGCAGCTCCTTCCCCACCCGCGCCGCGATCGGCACTCCGTCCCGATACACGACCCGGCTCGCCCCGATGGCCGGGATCCGCTCGCCGGGGGTCACGATGCCCGCCAGGTTGAGCGGGTCCGCCGCGGAGAGCCCGAGGAGCTCTGCGGTGGGCTCGCTCCGGCGCACCTTCCGCAGGGCGCCCACGGCCTCGGGGAGGGCGAACTGCTCGCCGGACATCCCGGAGACGAACCGGCCGCCGCGGATCTCCCCACGGGCTTCGAGTCGCCGGTAGATCGTCGCCAGCTCGCGCCACGGTGCGAGGCCGGTCTCCCGCGCCAGGAGCCGGCGGAAGACGACGCCGTAGCGCCGCAGCAGGGCCATCGCCTGCGCCTCCCGCGCCGCGGCGAGCGCCACGGCCGTGGGCTCGGCCGTGGGCTCGGCCCGGGGGATGGTGGACCAGCGCCCGGCCGACTCGACGCCGAACATGGTGGTGGCGCGCCGGCGGCGCTCCATGCCGGGGTGCAACGGGCCGCGCCGAGCGGATGGCGTGAGCAGGGCGCGGAGGCCGGTGAAGCCATCGGAGGTGACGAGCCCCAGCGCGGCCAGCTCGCCCAGCGCCGCCTCCGCCTGGGTCGGGAGGAGGGTCTCTCCGGCCGCCGCCACGAGCTCCTGGAAGAAGGAAGGGCCGCGGGCCCGGAGGGCGGCGAGGACTTCCTCGGCGGAGCCGCTCAGTCCTGCCGGCTCGCCCGCGCCGGCGAGCGCGAGCCAGTGCGGGAGGTTCTCCCTGAGCGCGAGGGCCACCGGGGTCGAGCGCACCGGTCCCGCGGCGGCCGGCCCGACGGCGTCCTCTCCCTCCGCGGAGCGGGCCGGGCGGGTGAGGCGGCCCCAGGTCACCCGACCGGTGAGGCACAGCGAATCGAGCCAGGCCGGGTCGTACCCCTCGAGGCGGAGGGACAGCACGTCCGGCTCCCAGGCGCCGGCCGCCAGCTCGTAGCCGTCGAGCTGTCGGACCACCTCCGCGAGCCCCTCGGGGCCGGCCGCGTGCGCGCCGGCGGAGACCCGCTGCCAGGAGAAGAGGAAGCGCATGAAATCCGCCGGGGCGACCGGCTCGATCTCCGCGCGGAGCCGGTTGAGGGTGTAGCGGTGGATCCGGGCGAGCAGCCGCCGATCGCACCACTCGCGCGCGTCGGCGCCGGGAGTGAACGTGCCGCGCAGCACGACCCCCTGCCCCTCCAGCGCGTGCAGCGCGATCGACGTGTCTCCCTCCGTCCAACCGGCGCCGACAGCGAGCGAGGCCTCCGTCGCCGGGCCCAGCAGCTCGAGCCGGCCGCCCAGGATCCGCCGCCGAGCCTCGCCCTCCTCCACGCTGCCGCCCGACCGGTCGAGGCCGTCCAGCACGGCGGGTCCCCAGGCGGCCGCGGCGTCCTCCAGGCGCTCCGTCGCGATCCAGAGCTCGAGCGGCCTCCCGGTGCCGGCGGCTCGCACCCGGATGCGCCGCGCCCGGCCGGTGCCCACCAGCTCGGCGAGCCAGGCCTCCCAGGATGCTCCCTCGTCCTCGCCCCGACCGCGACGGATCTCGGCGTCGCTCAGGAAGCCCGCGGTCAGGAGCGCGTCGTGCAGCTCGTCCGGGTCGCGCGGGTCGGGCCAGGCCTCGTCCCGCACCCGGGCGATCGCCTCGGGGTCCAGGGCACCGAGCTCCGCCGCGCTCGAGGGATCGAGGGCCCGGCGCGTCTGCACCGCGCGGGCGCGCCGCTCCTCCAGCGGGGCATCGTCCAGGAAGGCGTAGGGCCGGGCGTTGAGCAGCTCGTGGCAGAGCGGCGAGGGCTCGGGCGTATCCCGCGCCACGCAGGCGATGGCTCCGCTCCGCACCTGCTCCAGGATCCGGGCCAGCGACGGGAGATCCATCGCCTCGGTGAGGCAGTCCTCGATCGTCTGCCGGACGAGCGGGTGGTCGGGAATCTCGCGGTCCCCGCCGATGTTCTCGAGGCAGGCCGCCGCATCGGGAAAGGCCGCGGCCATGAGGTCGTCCGCCTCCATCCGCTGCAGCGGGGGCGGCACCTTGCGGCCGCCCCTGAAGCGGAGCACGGCGAGCGAGATGGTCGCGTTCCAGCGCCAGCGCGTCGGGAAGAGGGGGGAATCCAACAGGGCCTGCACCAGGGTGTCGCGCACCGTCTCCGGGTGGAGGTAGCGGAACACGTCCTCCAGCGGGAAGGAGTGCTGGGGCCCCAGCGAGAGCAGGAGCCCCTCCTCGGTGGCCGCCGCCTGCAGCTCGAAGTTGAACTGGCGGCAGAACTTCTTCCGGAGCGCCAGGCCCCAGGCCCGGTTCACCCGGCTGCCGAACGGCGCGTGGAGCACGAGCTGCATCCCGCCCGACTCGTCGAAGAAGCGCTCCAGCACGAGGGTCCGCTGGGTGGGGAGCGCGCCGAGGAGCAGGCGGGCGTCCCGCAGGTAGAACACGGCCTGCTCCGCCGCCGCGCGCGAGACCTCGAGCTCGGCCTCGAGCCATGCCGCCGCGGCGGCGGGATCCTCGAGCCGCCCGTCGAGCTCGGCCCGGAGCGCCCCCACCTCGCTCGACAGCTCGGCCGTGCGTCCGGGAGCCTCGCCCAGCCAGAAGGGGATGTTGGGCGGCTCGCCGTGGGCGTCCGCGACGCGCACGACCCCGGGGCCCACCTGGAGGATCCGCCAGGAGGCGTTTCCGAGCTGGAACACGTCCCCGGCCGAGCTTTCGATCGCGAAGTCCTCGTTGATGGTGCCGAGGAAGGTGTCCTCCGGCTCGAGCACCACCCGGTAGTCGGCGTTGTCCGGGATGGCCCCGCCGGCGGTGATGGCGGCCAGCCGGGCCCCGCGCCGTCCGCGCAGCCGTCGGTTCACCCCGTCGCGGTGCACCAGCGTGCCCCGGCGACCCCGCCGAGTGGTGTACCCCTCGGCCAGCATCCCGACCACCTGGTCGAAGCGCTTGCGGGAGAGCGCCCGGTAGGGGTAGGCCCGCCGGGCGAGCGCGAAGAGGTCGTCCTCCGACCAGTCCTCCGCGGCGGTCTCCGCCACGACCTGCTGGGCCAGCACGTCGAGCGGCTCCGGCGGCATGATCAGCCGGTCCAGCTCGCCGCGGCGGACCGCGCGGAGCAGGGCCAGCGATTCGACCAGCTCGTCCCGGGAGAGCGGGAAGAGCCTGCCCTTGGGCGTCCCGGCCACCGTGTGGCCCGACCGCCCGACCCGCTGGAGGAAGGTGCCGATCGCACGCGGGGTACCGAGCTGGCAGACCAGGTCCACGTGGCCGATGTCGATGCCCAACTCCAGCGAGGCGGTGGCCACGAGCGCCCGGAGGCTCCCCGCCTTGAGCCGCGCCTCCGCATCGTGCCGCTGCTCCCGGGCGAGGCTTCCGTGGTGGGCGGTCACCGCGTCTTCGCCCAGCCGATCGCTCAGCTGCTTCGCCACACGCTCGGCCATCCGCCGGGTGTTCACGAAGACGAGCGTCGTGCCGTGCGCCGTGATCAGGTCGGTGAGCCGGGCGAAGACCTCCTCCCAGACCTCGTGGGACATCACCGCCTCGAGCGGCGACCCCGGGAGCTCGAGCCCCAGGTCCAGCGCCCGGCTGTGGCCTTCGTCCACCACCGCACACTCCGCCTCGCCGCGAGGGTCGAGCCGCGCCGCCCCCACCAGGAACCGGGCCACTTCGGCGATCGGCTTCTGGGTGGCGGAGAGACCGATCCGCTGGAGGGGGCCGGTCAGGTGCTCGAGGCGCTCCAGGGAGAGCGCGAGGTGGGAGCCGCGGCGCGAGCCGATCACCGCGTGGATCTCGTCCACGATCACGGTCCGGGCCGTCCGGAGCATCTCCCGCGAGCGCTCGGCGGTGAGCAGCAGGTAGAGGGACTCCGGCGTGGTGACCAGGATGTGGGGCGGGCGGCGCAGCATCGCGGCGCGCTCGGACTGCGGCGTGTCGCCGGTCCGGACCGCGGCGGTGATTCGCGGGGCCTCGAGGCCCATCGCCTCCGCCAGGCGCCGGATCCCGCGCCGCGGCTCGACCAGGTTGGTGTGGATGTCCGCGCTCAGGGCCTTGAGCGGGGAGACGTAGACGACCCGGACCTCGTCGGGCAGCGTCCCTCCGGCGGCGACCCCCTCGACCAGGAGATCGTCCAGCGCGCTCAGGAAGGCCGCGAGCGTCTTGCCGGAGCCGGTCGGCGCCGCGATGAGGGTGTGCCGCCGGTCCCGGATCGCGGCCCATCCCCGGCGCTGGGGCGGAGTCGGTCGGCCCAGCGCCTCGGCGAACCACCGGGCGACCGCGGGGTGGAAGCCGCTCAGTCCCTCGGTCGGCGCGGTCACTTCCCCTTCCTCCTCCCCCCACCCCCGGTCCCCCGCTTGGCCCCGGAGGGCCGGCCCTTCCTGGCCGAGCGGGCCACCGCGACCGCCTTCTCCATCCAGGGGGCGAGCGCCACCGGGTCCTCCAGCAGCTCGCCCGGCACCTCGTAGTACTGCATCACCTGGCTCGGGTCCCCGAACGGCATGAAGGGTCCCGAGCCCGCACGCTCGAAGTCGGCCCGGTTGGAATCATCGACCTTGAAGTAGAGGCGGTCATCGTTCATGAGGGCGAAGAAGAGGCCGTCGGCGTACAGGCCGACCCCGCCGAACATCGCGCGATCGGTCACCGGATGCACCCGCTCCAGCTGCTCGCGGACGAAGTCTCGATAGCTCTGGCTGACCGGCATGGACGACCTCCCGAAGGATGCACGTTGGCTGCCCCCGGGGCGGGCTGTCAACCTGGTCCGCCGCGTTGACAGACCGGCGGCGGGGCTCCATCCTCTGGCACCCCCGGGAGGACCCCATGAAGGCACTCCGTTGGATCGCGACGATCTTCGCGGTGATCGGCCTCGGCCTCCTCGTCGGCGGGGGCTATCTCGTCTATCGCACCCAGGTCTTCCTCTCCACGGCCGCCTCGGCGCCCGGTGTGGTCACGGGCCTCGTCCGCAGCCAGGACAGCGACGGCGGCTCGACCTACCGCCCCGAGGTACGGTTCGTGGCGTCCACCGGGGACACGGTGGACTTCGTCGGCTCGGTGGGCTCCTCCCCCCCGGCCTATGACCGGGGGGAAGCGGTCACGGTACGGTACGACCCCGCCAACCCCCACGACGCGAGGCTCGAGGGGTTCTTCGACTTGTGGTTCGCCCCCGGGCTGCTCGGCCTTCTCGGCACGATCTTCACGGCGGTCGGAGGCGGGATCCTCGGCTTCCAGGTCCGGGCCGCGCGGCGGCGGGAGTGGCTCCTCCACCACGGCCGGCGGATGCGGGTGGACTTCACCGGGGTCGAGCGGAACACCGCGATCCGGGTGAACGGACGCTCGCCCTGGCGGCTGGCCGGCCAGTGGCTCGACCCGGCCAACCAGGAGATCCATCTCTTCCAGAGCGAAGACCTCTGGTTCGATCCCACACCCTATCTGGGCGAGGGCCGCCGGGAGCTCGAGGTCCTGGTGGATCCCAACGACCTGCGCCGCCACCTGGTGGACGTGAGCTTCCTGCCCAAAGTCGCGGAGTAGGCCCCGCGGCCCTGCGCCCGCGGAGTTGCCCCGCGTCCCCGGCCACCCCATGCTTCGGGCCCGGCCGGTCGAGGCCGCCTCCTGTCCGATGCACCGGTCCCCCCCGCTCCGGCCTCCCCCCACCGTCTGAGGACGATGCCAGCACCCGACACCGAGCGCTCCGGCCACGGCTTCGGCACCGCCCCGGTGTTCCTGGCCAGCATCAGCACGATTCTGGGCGCGATCATGTTCCTGCGGTTCGGCTACGCCGTGGGGCACGTGGGCCTCGCCGGGACGCTGCTCATCGTCTTGCTGGGGCACCTGGTCACGATCCCGACGGCGCTGGCCATCGCCGAGATCAGCACCAACCGGCGGGTGGAGGGCGGTGGAGAGTACTTCATCATCTCCCGCTCCTTCGGCGCGACGATCGGCGGCGCCATCGGGATCTCGCTCTATCTGTCGCAGGCGGTCTCGGTCGCCTTCTACATGATCGCGTTCGCGGAGGCCTTCCGGCCGCTCGAGGGCTGGTTCACCGCCGCGACGGGCATCCCATTCGACCCCCGCTTCGTCTCCCTTCCCGCCACCGCCGCCCTGTCGATCTTCGTGCTCCGGCACGGGGCGTCGATGGGCGTGAAGGCCCTGTGGGTGGTCGTGGCCACGCTGGTGCTGTCGCTGGTGATGTTCTCCCTGGGCGGGTCGGCGGGGGATGTCGCGCAGGACGGGCTGCGCCCGTTCGCGACCATCGACCGCCCCGACGCGTTCATCGTCGTCTTCGCGATCGTGTTTCCGGCGTTCACCGGGATGACCGCCGGCGTGGGGCTCTCCGGCGACCTCGCGAACCCGCGCCGCTCGATCCCGCTCGGCGTGCTCGCGGCGACCCTGACCGGCATGATCGTGTACGTCTGGATCGCCTACAAGCTGAGCGCCTCGGCCACGCCCGCGGCCCAGGCCGAGGACCAGCTGATCATGGCGCGGATCGCGCTCTGGGGACCGATCATCCCGATCGGCCTCGCCGCGGCCACGCTCTCCTCCGCGATCGGCTCGATCCTGGTCGCCCCGCGTACGCTCCAGGCGCTGGGCGGCGACCGGATCGCCCCGGTCCCCACCGTCAACCGGTTCCTGGCGGTCGGCCTGGGCGACACCAACGAGCCCCGGAACGCGACCATCGTCACCGTGATCCTGGCCCTGGTCACGGTGGCGATGGGGAACGTGAACGCCGTGGCCCGGATCATCTCGATGTTCTTCATGGTGACCTACGGAGCCCTCTGCGCGATCAGCGTCCTGGAGCACTTCGCCGCGCGGCCGAGCTACCGGCCGAGCTTCCGCTCCAAGTGGTACATCAGCCTCGTCGGCGCGGTGGTCTGCTTCCTGATGATGTTCCAGATGGACCCGATCTACGCCATCCTCGCGATCGTGGTGATGGTGGGGCTCTATCGGATGATCCGGTCGAGCCGGGGCGGCGACGACCTCGCGGCGATCTTCCAGGGCGCCATGACCCAGGCGACCCGCTTCTCGCAGATCAAGCTCCAGGCGAACCTGCGGCGCCAGACGAGCGACGACTGGCGCCCCAGCGCCATCATGGTGAACGGCCGCACCTTCACCCGCACGGCGCCGCTGCAGTTCTTCGGCTGGCTCACCCGACGCTACGGGGTCGGGACCTACCTGCACTACATCCAGGGCACGCTCGACGCCGAGACCTACGCCGCGAGCCGCAAGGACAAGGACCGGCTGATCGACATGATGCAGGCCCGCCGGAGCGCGATCTACGTGGACACGGTGATCGCCCCATCCATGCGGACGGCCCTGGCCCAGGCCCTTCAGATGCCGGGCATCTCGGGCCTGGAGAACAACTGCCTGCTGGCCGAGTTCTCGGTGCACGACGACCAGACGGTGATCGAGGAGGCGACCATGGGCGCGCTGATGGCCAGCGCCACCCGCCTGAACACCCTGGTGCTGCGCCACGGCGAGCACTTCTTCGGCCAGCGCGCGACGATCCA
>JBFIUJ010000054.1:0-11739 GCA_041607595.1 Gemmatimonadales bacterium
CCCCACGGCCTGCGCTCGGTCTCCCGGATCCACGCGGAGCGACCCTACGTATTCGGCGCCGGCGGCCAGGAGTACCGGGTGGACTACGTGCCGGCCGAGGGGAACACCTATCTGTTCGGGGGGAATTCGAACTGGCGCGGGCCGATCTGGTTCCCGCTCAATTACCTGCTGGTCGAGGCGCTCGAGCGGTACCACCACTTCTACGGGGACACCCTGAAGGTGGAGTGCCCGGTCGGCTCGGGACGGTACCTCAACCTGGAGGAGGTGGCCGCGGAGCTGAACCGCCGGCTCGGCAGCATCTTCCTGCCAGACGCCGACGGGCGGCGCCCCTGCCACGGCGAGGACCGTCGCTACGCCGCCGACCCGCATTGGCGTACGCTCGTGCTCTTCCACGAATACTTCCACGGGGACAACGGCCGGGGGGTCGGCGCCAGCCACCAGACCGGCTGGACCGCCCTCGCCACCCGCTGCATCGAGGACGCCGCCCGCAGCCGCGGATCGGCCCCGCAGGCCACCGCCATCCCAGAGGGGACCCATGCCGGCTCTGCCCGACCGCGCCGCCGAATGGCTCGAAGCTGACGGGCTCGGAGGCTTCGCCTCCGGCACCGTCGGCGGCGCCCGCACCCGGCGCTACCACGCGCTCCTCCTCGCCGCCCAGACGCCGCCCACCGGGCGGGCCGTGCTGGTGAACGGGTTCGACGCCTGGGTCGAGCGCCTGGGCGTCCGTGAGGCGCTGAGCACGCAGCACTACCTCCCCGACACTCGGCACCCGGACGGGGAGGCGCGGGTGATCGGCTTCCGCCGGGATCCCTGGCCGGCCTGGCGCTACCGCCTCGCCGACGGCACCGAGGTGGAGCAGGAGATCTTCGCGGTGCACGGCGGGCCGCGGGTGGTCCTCGCCTGGCGCCTGGCGCGCCCGGCCCGGGGGACGACCCTCATCGTGCGTCCCTTCCTCTCGGGGCGGGACTACCACGCGCTGCATCACGAGAACGGCGCCTTTCGGTTCGACGCGACCGTGGACGGGGACGCGGTGACCTGGCGCCCCTACGCCGGCCTGCCCGCCGTGAGGGCGCGGACCAACGGGGTGTACCGGCACGACCCCGCGTGGTACCGGAACTTCCTGTACGCGGAGGAGCGGGCCCGCGGCCTCGACGACCACGAGGACCTGGGCTCGCCCGGCGAGTTCGCCTGGGACCTCGGGCGGGGCGAGGCCCTGTGGACCCTCGAGGCGCAGCCGGCCGAGCCGACCGGTACCGGCGGTCTCGCCGCCGACGTGAAGCGGGCCCGCGCGGTCGAGGCGCGCCGGCGAAAGGCCTTCCCCTCCGCGCTCCACCGCGCGGCAGACGCGTACCTGGTGCAGCGCGGAGCGGGCAAGACCATCGCCGCTGGGTACCCGTGGTTCACCGACTGGGGTCGCGACACCTTCATCGCCCTCCGGGGCGTCTGCCTCGCCGCCGGCCGCCTGGATGAGGCCGAGGCGATCCTGGTGGAGTGGGCGGGCGCGGTGTCCGAGGGCATGCTGCCCAACCGGTTTCCCGACCGGGGGGACACCCCCGAGTTCAACGCGGTGGACGCCTCGCTCTGGTACGTCGTGGCGGTGCACGACTATCTGGCCGCGGCTCGGCGCGGTCGGCGGCGGGTCGGCCGCGCCCAGCACGCGACCCTCCTGGCCGCCGTCGCCGCGATCCTCGAGGGCTACGCCCGAGGCACCCGCTACGGCATACGCATGGATGCGGATGGGCTGATCGCCGCCGGCGTCCCCGGGGTGCAGCTCACTTGGATGGACGCGAAGGTGGGCGATTGGGTCGTGACCCCGCGGATCGGCAAGCCGGTCGAGGTGCAGGCCCTCTGGCTCAACGCGCTCCGGATCGGCGCGGCGGAAGATCCGCGATGGGAGGATCCGCTCGCGCGCGGGACCGCGGCCTTCGCCGAGCGGTTCTGGAACCCGGCCGGATACCTGCACGACGTCGTGGACCCTGACCACCGGCCGGGCGCGGATGCGACCTTCCGGCCGAACCAGATCTTCGCCGTGGGCGGGCTGCCCTACCCGGTGCTCGACCTCGAGCGCGGCCGGCGGGTGGTGGACGCGGTGGAGGAGCGGCTGCTCACGCCCCTGGGCCTCCGCTCCCTGGCGCCCGGCTCCGCGGGGTACGCGCCGCGCTACGGTGGCGGCGTCCTCCAGCGCGACGGGGCCTACCACCAGGGTACCGTGTGGCCCTGGCTGATCGGGCCGTTCGTCGAGGCCTGGGTCCGGGTGCGGGGGGAGACCGCGGCCGCGAAGCGCGAGGCCCGGGCGCGATTCCTGGAGCCCCTCCTGCGACACCTGGAGGAGGCCGGCCTGGGTCACATCTCCGAGGTGGCCGACGCCGAGGCTCCCCACACGCCGGGCGGCTGCCCCTTCCAGGCGTGGTCCGTCGGCGAGGCGCTGCGGCTCGATCAGGTCGTGCTGCGGACCGCGGCGGCGAAGACGCGCCGCGTGCCGGTGGCGCGATGACCGCCCCGGTGCGGGTCCTGATCCTCGGCGCCGGCTTCGCCGGCCTCGAGGCCGCCCGTCGGCTGGAGCGGGCGCTGCCGCGCGAGGGGCTGGAGCTCACCCTGGTGAGCCGAGACAACTTCTTCCTCTTCACCCCGATGCTCCACGAGGTGGCCGCCAGCGACCTCGACGTGAGTCACATCGTGAACCCCGTACGGAAAATGGTCCGGCGAGCCGCGGTGCTGGTGGGCGAGGTGGAGCACGTGGATCTGCCCGGGCGCCGGGTGGTGGTGTCGCACGCGGGCGGCGGGCACCGCCACGAGCTGGCCTACGACCATCTGGTGATCGCGCTCGGCAGCATCACCAACTTCTTCGGCCTGCCGGGCCTCGAGGAGCGCGCCTTCCGGATGAAGACGCTGGGAGACGCGATCGCGCTCCGGAATCGGCTGATCGCGCAGCTGGAGGAGGCGGACTTCGAATGCGCGGCGGAGGACCGGCGGCGCCTGCTCACCTTCGTCGTGGCGGGGGCAGGCTTCGCGGGGGTCGAGACCATGGCGGCGGTGAACGACTTCGTGCGGGAGTCCCTCCGCTACTACCCGCGCCTGCGCGAGGACGAGGTGCGGATGGTCCTGGTGGACCCCGGGGCCGTGATCCTGCCGGAGCTGGACTCCTCGCTCGGCGCTTACGCCCAGGCGGAGCTCGGCCGCCGGGGGGTCGAGGTTCGGACCCAGACGGCGGTGCGGGAGGTGACCGACGCCGGTGTCCGCCTGGGCGACGGGACCCTGGTGCCTGCGGCCACCGTGGTCTGGACCGCGGGCACCGCGCCCAACCCCCTGCTCGCCTCGCTGCCCTGCACTCGCGAGCGCGGGCGCATCGTGGTGGACGAGTGCCTCGCGGTCCCGGAGTGGCCCGGCGTCTGGGCCCTGGGGGACTGCGCCCTGGTCCCCAACCCGGCCACCGGCCGGCCCCATCCTCCGACCGCGCAGCACGCGCTGCGCCAGGGAAGGACCGTGGCCGACAACATCGCGGCGGACCTGCGCGGGCGCCCCCGCCGGCCGTTCCGCTTCACGACCCTGGGGCAGCTCGCCGCCATCGGGCGGCGCGCGGGGGTCGCCAACATCCTGGGGATGAACTTCTCGGGCTTCGTCGCCTGGGTCCTGTGGCGGTCCATCTACCTGATGAAGCTCCCCCGGTTGGAGCGGAAGGTCCGGGTGGCGCTCGACTGGACCCTCGATCTCGTGTTCACCAAGGACCTGGTCCAGCTCCAGACGACGGCGTCCGACGCCACCTCGCAGGCGCCGGTCTCCGCACCGGCCGCGGCTCCGGCCGAGCCGGTCGCGAGGTCGGCGTGAGCACTCGGGCGGGCCGGTGGCCCTTCCACCTGCCGGAGTACCTGATCGAGGCGGCGGCCCTCGGGATCTTCATGGTCTCGGCGGCGGGGTTCACGGTGCTGCTGTTCCACCCGGCCTCGCCGATCGTGAGCCTGCTGCCGGGCGAGGGGCTGCGCCGGCTCCTGATGGGCATCGCCATGGGCGCCACCCTGGTGGCGCTGATCTACTCCCCCTGGGGGAAGCGCTCCGGTGCGCACATGAACCCGGCGTTCACACTGGCGTTCTACAGGCTGGGCAAGGTCCATCCGCGGGACGCGGTGTGGTACATGGTGTTCCAGTTCATCGGCGGGTTCGTCGGCATAGCGCTCGCGGCGCTGCTGCTCGGGGCGTCCGTGGCCCACCCGGCGGTCAACTACGTGGTGACCGTGCCCGGGCCAGCGGGAGCGTGGACGGCGTTCGTCGCGGAGCTGGTGATCTCCTTCGGGCTCATGCTGCTGGTCCTGACGACCACGAACCACCCCCGCTGGTCGGCCTACACCGGCTGGTGCGCGGGCGCCCTCGTCGCGCTGTACATCTTCCTCGAATCTCCGATCTCGGGGATGAGCATGAACCCGGCGCGCACGCTCGGCCCGGACCTCGAGGCCGGCACGTGGAACGCGCTCTGGGTGTACTTCGCCGCCCCGGTGCTCGGCATGCTCCTCGCCACCGAGGCGTACACCCGCTGGCGGGGCGTCGCCGCGGTGTTTTGCGCCAAGCTGCAACACGACACGACCCAGCGCTGCATCTTCTGCCAGTACCGCGCGCGGCGCGAGGCCGGGACCGCCTCCTGAGCCGCGTCGCGCCACTGGAACCTTTCCCCCGCGCCCGCGCTTAAGCCTGCAGAACCGGCCCCGAGCCCGGGGTCGGACGGCTTCATCGCGAGGGCATCATGGTCAGACTCAAGCTGGTCTCCGAGCCTCCGCCCGGCCTTCCCGCCGCGGCGTTCGCGCGAGTGGGCAACGGCCTCCCGCTCCACGACCCATGCGTCGTCCGCCTCGCGGGCCGAGCCGGCTCGTTTGGGCAGCGGGGCACCTCCGCTCTGATGGGCGGCAGCGTCTGGGCGGTCGTCTCCGGCGGCTCGCCGGCCCTGCGGCAGCGGGTGGTGGACCACCTCCGCGACGTGACCCGACGCGACGAGGGTCGCCTCGCCTCGCCCGAGGCCCTGCGCCTGCCGGGGGCCGCATGACCGACCGCCACTACGACGTCATCGTCATCGGCACCGGCGCCGGCGGCGGCACCCTGGCCCATCGGCTCGCGCCCTCGGGCAAGCGCATCCTGCTGCTCGAGCGCGGCGACTACGTCCCCCGGGAGAAGGACAACTGGAGCACCAAGGCGGTGAACCAGCTCGGGAAGTACAACACCAAGGAGCAGTGGGCCGACAAGCACGGGAAGGCCCTGCATCCGCACACGAACTACTACGTGGGCGGCAACACCAAGTTCTACGGGGCCGCGCTCTTCCGGCTGCGGCAGCAGGATTTTGGCGAGCTGCGCCACCACGGCGGGATCTCGCCGGCCTGGCCGATCGGCTACGCCGACCTCGAGCCCTACTACACCCAGGCCGAGCAGCTCTACCAGGTGCACGGGGAGCGCGGGGCGGACCCCACCGAGCCCCCGGCCAGCGCTCCCTATCCGCATCCACGGGTGAGCCACGAGCCGCGCATCCAGCAGCTGCACGATGACCTCACGCGCTTGGGCCACCGTCCCTTCCACGTCCCGATTGGCGTGCTGCTGGACGAGGCGAAGCCTCGCACCAGCCCCTGCATCCGGTGCAACACCTGCGACGGCCACCCCTGCCTGATCAACGCCAAGGCCGATGCGCAGGTCATGTGCGTCGACCCGGCCCTCCGCCACCCGAACGTGACCCTGCTGACCAACGCGTACGTCTCCCGGCTGGAGACGAGCCCGAGCGGCCGGGAGGTCGCCGCGGTCCACGTCGGGCGGAACGGTGCCACCGAGCGCTACACCGCCGGCATCGTCGTCGTCGCGTGCGGCGCGATCAACTCCGCGGCGCTGCTGCTGCGCTCCGCGAGCGAGCGGCATCCCAACGGCCTCGCCAACGGATCCGACGTCGTCGGCCGGCACTACATGGGGCACACCAACGCCGTGGTCCTGGCGATCTCCACCACGCCGAATCCGACCGTGTTCCAGAAGACGCTCGCCCTGAACGACTTCTACTTCGGGGCGAAGGACTGGGACTACCCCATGGGCCACATCTCGTTCGTCGGCAAGACGGATGCGGATACGCTCGCCGCGGGCGCCCCGCCGCTGGTGCCGGGCATGACCCTCGACATCATGGCCAAGCACGCCCTGGACTTCTGGCTGACGTCCGAGGACCTGCCGGATCCGGAGAACCGGGTGACCCTCGATCGGGACGGGAGGATCGTGCTGAGCTATACCCCGAACAACCTCGAGGGGCACAAGCGGCTGACCGCCAAGCTGAAGCAGATGATGAAGGACACGGGCTGCGACCACGTCCTGCCCCGCCAGCTCTTCGT
Source organism: Gemmatimonadales bacterium (assembly GCA_041607595.1). GTDB lineage: Bacteria > Gemmatimonadota > Gemmatimonadetes > Gemmatimonadales > GWC2-71-9 > JBFIUJ01. Next base: position 6,339 of record JBFIUJ010000054.1, read on the forward strand.
GGGCCAACGGATCCCGCTGGCCGGCGTCGCGCACCAGAACGGCACCGTGCGCTTCGGCCGCGACCCGAAGACCTCGGCGCTGAACGAGCACTGCCGGGCCCACGAGGTGGACAACCTCTACGTGGTGGACGGCGCCTTCTTCCCGTCGAGCGCCGCGGTGAACCCCGCGCTCACCATCATGGCCAACGCGCTGCGGGTGGGCGATCACCTGCTGGAGCGGCTCGCGTGAGGCCCGCGGCGCGGGCGGCCTGGGCCGCGCTCCTGCTGCTGGCCCCGGGCGCCGCCGGAGCCCAGCGCGTTCAGGCGGTCGGGCCGGTGGCCCTCACCGTCTCCGACATGGACCGGGCCCTCCGGTTCTACACCGAGGTCCTGCCCTTCCGGGTGGTGGCGGATACCGTGGTGGGCGGCGTCGCGGTGAGTCGGCTCCAGGGGATCCCGACGCCCCGGCTCCGGGCGGTCACCCTGGCCCTCGGCGACGAGACGCTCCGGCTCCTGGATTGGCCGGGGATCGGGCGGCCGGTGCCGGCGGACTCGCGCAGCAACGACCTCTGGTTCCAGCACGTCGCCATCATCGTGAGCGACATGGACCGGGCCTACGCCGCGCTCGCCGCGCACGGGGTCGAGCACATCTCGACCGCCCCGCAGCTCCTGCCGGCGTGGAACCCGAACGCCGGCGGCATCAGCGCCTTCTACTTCCGCGACCCCGACGGGCACGCGCTCGAGATCCTGCACTTCCCGCCCGGCAAGGGCGACCCGAAGTGGCAGCGCCACGGCGGGAGGCTCTTCCTCGGGATCGACCACACGGCCATCGCCGTGGGCGACACCGAGCGGAGCCTGGCATTCTACCGCGACCGGCTGGGCTTCCGGGTCGCCGGCGAGAGTCTGAACCACGGCCCGGAGCAGGAGCGCCTCAACAACGTGGCCGGCGCCCGGGTCCGGATCACGGCCCTCCGCGCGCCCTCGGGCCCCGGGATCGAGTTCCTCGAGTACTTGACGCCGAGGGACGCGCGACCGGCGCCGGCCCTGCGGCAGGCGGACGATCTGGCCCACTGGCAGACCGTCGTGACGGCCACCGACCTCGACGCCCTGCTGCGGCAGCTCCGCGCGGCCGGGGCCGAGGTGGTCTCGCCCGGCGTGGTGGACCTGCCCGACCGCGCGCTCGGCTTCGCGCGCAGCATGCTCCTTCGCGATCCGGACGGTCACGCCGTCCAGCTGGTCGCGCCCTGAACACCGCATCCGTCACGGAGAGCCCCACATGCCTCACCCCGTCCGCGCCCGCCGCAGCCAACCGGCGGCCAAGGCCACCCCGCCCACCATGATGAAGGCCGTGGCGGTGATCCCCGGCCGCCCGAACTCGGTCCACCTGGCCGAGCTCGCCAAGCCGGCCTTGGACGAGATCCCGGGCGGGCGGGGGGTGCTGGTGCGCGTCCTCCGGGTCGGGGTGGACGGCACCGACAAGGAGATCAACGCGGCGGAGTACGGCGCCGCGCCCCCCGGGAGCGACTTCCTCACCCTGGGCCACGAGAGCTTCGGCGTGGTGGAGGAGGTGGGATCGCGGGTCACCGAGCTGGAGCCGGGCGACTTCGTCGTCGCGACCGTGCGCCGGCCCGGGCTCAGCATTTACGATCGCATCGGCACGCCGGACATGACGACCGACGACACCTACTACGAGCGGGGCATCAGCCTCCGGCACGGCTACCTGACCGAGCACTACCTCGAGGAGCCGGAGTACCTCGTCAAGGTGCCGATGGGCCTCCGGGAGGTGGGCGTTCTGCTCGAGCCGACCACGGTCGTGGAGAAGGGCATCGCCCAGGCCTTCGAGATCCAGCGCCGGCTCAGGGTGTGGCGGCCCCGAAGGGCCGCGGTGATCGGTGCCGGGACGATCGGGCTGCTGGCCACCCTGGCGCTGCGGCTGCGCGGGCTCGAGGTGGTCACCTACGCCAAGGGCCGCCGGCCGTACCTGAACAGCGACCTGGTGGAGGCGCTCGGGGCGCGCTACGAAGCCGCGGAGGACGGCTCGTTCCTCGACGTCGCGGCCCGTCACGGTCCGTTCGACCTCATCCTCGAGGGCTCCGGGTTCTCGCCCCTGGTCTTCGACGCGATGCAGGCCCTGGGCAAGAACGGCGTGCTGGTCCTCACCAGCGTCACCGGCGGCGACCGCACGATCCAGATCCCGGCCGACCGCATCAACCTGGGCTTCGTGCTGGGGAACAAGGTCGTGGTCGGGAGCGTCAACGCGAACCGCGAGTATTTCGAGATGGGGGTGAAGGACCTCTCCCAGGCCGAGCTGGCGTACCCCGGCTGGCTGGGCCGGCTGCTCACCCACCCGGTCAAGGGACTGGAGAACTACCGGCAGCTCTTCGAGTACCTCGAGCACGGCACCGGCGTCATCAAGGTGTTCTGCGAGGTGTCGTGAGGCGGAACTCTTCGCCCCCGATCGGCATTACCAGCCGTCGGGCCGGGTGACCCAGCGACCCTGGCCCGACGATACTCCGCGACCGTCGCTGGCAGACTCATTGGCAGAGGAGCGCGACCCTATGCAGCGCAACACCCGTTCCCTCACGCGCGCCGTCGTGGCCGCGGCGGCCACCCTGGCCGTCATCCTGGCGACCGCCGGCTTCGCCGCCGCGCCGAGCGTGACCAAGCCGTTCACCGGCGCGAAGGTCAACGGCGGGACCGCCAACGCGACTAAGGCCGCGGGGCGGATCGTCCTCACCCTGTCCGAGGACTTCAAGGTGCCGGACACCCCGGCGCCGCATTGGCAGGTGGTGGACACCAAGGGCAACACCTACCTGCTCCAGCGCCTCGTGATCAAGGGCGACAAGTACAACAAGACCATCACGCTCCCGGCGTACGTGCACGACGTGGCCAAGGTGCAGATCTGGTGCGCCTGGGCCGAGGTGCTGCTGGGCGAGGCCCCGTTCGAGGCGCCGGTCAAGTAGCCGGCGACGGGCTCCGGCGCGCGCTCCCGTGGGTGGGGCCGCGCCGGTTCCGTCGGCGGCGTTCCCCCACTCTCAATCCTGCAGGAGTCTTCGATGTCGATTCAGAAGGGCGTAGCGGCCACCGCCGCGGTGCTGGCCCTCCTCACCGGCGCGGCCGAGGCGCAGATGGCTCACAAGCCGGTCCTCACCCTGGAGGGGGCCAAGCGGGTGGCCGCCGGGGCGGTGGCCGAAGCGAAGCGGCTCAACGCGCCGGGCGGCGCCATCGCCGTCGTGGACGACGGCGGGCAGGTGCTCTACCTCGAGCGCCTGGACAACACCTTCCCGATGGCGGCCAGCATCTCGATTGCCAAGGCGCGGACGGCGGCCCTCTTCCGGCGGCCGACCAAGGGCATGGAGGACGCGATCGTGGGCGGGCGGACGACCCTGCTCGCCGTGGCCGAAGCCCCGCTGCAGGGGGGCGTGCCGGTCATGATCGACGGGCAGATCGTCGGCGCGGTGGGGGTGAGCGGAGCGGCGAGCGCGGATCAGGACAACCAGCTCGCCGTGGCGGCCGCGACGGCGTTCGCCTCGGCGTCCGCCGCGAAGTAGCAGCACCTGGCCGGGCGCCTGATCCGGCGCCCGGCGTCCCGCCCGGCGGGAACCTTTCCCGCGCCGCCCCCATTTGAGCCCACCGTCCGCCCGGCACCGGGCGACCGTGATCCAAACCAAGGAGCTAGTCCATGCGGCGCACCATGATCCTCGCGGCCCTCGTCGCGATCCTCGCCGGCTCGGAAGCCCGGGCGCAGGCCGTGACCCACCTCCCGGGCGAGGCGGTCGCCACCGCCTTCGCCAAGGGCTCTCCCCTGGTCGAGAACGGCACCTTCAAGGTGCACGCCAGCCGGCGGGAGATGCCGGGCCAGGCCGAAGTCCACGTCCGCGACACCGACATCATCTACGTGCTCGACGGGACCGCCACGATCGTGACGGGCGGGATGGTCGAGGGCGGCCGGACCACCGCACCCGAGGAGATTCGCGGCCGGGCCATCAGCGGCGGCACGGCCCAGCGGCTGGCCAAGGGCGACGTGTTCATCGTCCCCAACGGGGTCCCGCACTGGTTCACCGAGGTCCAGGGCCCCTTCCTCTATTACGTCGTCAAGGTCACCGCGGGGGGGATGTGAGCATGCGGCGGCCGCTGCTCTTCTCGCTGGCGCTCGGATTCGCCTCGGCGGCATCGGCGGCGGCCCAGGTCACGGGCGACGTCCCGGCCGTCCGGCCGGCGGCCATCGTGGACCTGGCCACGACCGACGGCACCGCCCTGGTGCAGGCCACCTGGCGCTACCGGCAGGCGGACATCGTCGAGGTGGCTCATCGGAGCCCCGGGGCCGATCTCCGGCCCTCCGGGCCGCCGAACCGGACCCACGACATCACTCCCCAGGCCGGCGCGGTCGAGTTCGACGACCGCGACTGGGTCACCATCGCCCCCGAGTCGTTGACCGAACGCCGGTCCACCGGGCGGCTCGCCTTCAATTGGTATCGGATCCGCGTGACCGTGCCCGAGCGGGTCGCGGGGTTCGACCCGACCGGCTCGACCCTCGTCTTCGAGATAGTGCTGGACGACTACGCGGAGATCTGGGTGGACGGGCGGCTCCCGCTGGTGCTGGGCCAATCCGGCGGACACTTGGTGAAGGGCTTCAACACGCCGAACCGGGTGGTGATCGGCCGGGACGTCCGGCCCGGGCAGCAGATCCAGCTCGCGGTCTTCGGCATCAACGGCCCCCTGTCCAGTCCTCCGGGCAACTTCATCTGGATCCGATCGGCCACGCTGGACTTCTACCCCCCCGACGCCGTGGGCGGCGCGCGGGAGGTGGCGGGCGAGGTGGTCCGCCGCGATCCGGGGCTCGACGCCATCGTCCCGTTCCGGCCTCGGTTCGAGCGCGTCGCGACCGGGTTCCTCTTCACCGAGGGGCCGCTCTGGGTGCGGGAGGGGGGCTACCTCCTCTTCAGCGATCCCAACGCGAACACGATCTATCGCTGGGCCCCGGACGGGCAGGTCTCGGTCTTCCGCACCAAGAGCGGTTACGCCGGGACGGACGTCGGGGAGTACGGGCAGCCGGGCTCCAACGGGCTGACCCTGGACCGCGAGGGGCGGCTCGTGATCGACGAGCACGGGCGCCGGCGAGTGGTGCGGCTGGAGAAGAACGGGGTGGTGACCGTGCTGGCGGACTGCTTCGAGGGGAAGCGCCTCAACAGCCCTAACGACCTGGTCTACCGGTCGGACGGCGCGCTCTACTTCACCGACCCGCCCTTCGGCCTCCCGAAGGCGTTCGAGGATCCGCGAAAGGAGCTGCCCTACAGCGGCGTCTTCCTCCTCAAGGACGGCCGCCTGCGGCTGGTGAGCCGGGACCTCGCCGGCCCCAACGGGATCGCCTTCTCGCCGGACGAGCGGTTCCTCTACGTGGGGAACTGGGATCCGGCCCGAA
>JBFIUJ010000055.1:0-11733 GCA_041607595.1 Gemmatimonadales bacterium
CGCGGGCACGGCGAGCGCTCGCACGGGCGTGAAGAGGGCCAATGCGCCGAGGGCGGCAAGGGCGCCCAGCGCGGCCCCGGCGAAGCTCGCGCCGTAGACGCCGCCCGGGCGGGTCGGCGCGCGGGTGATCGCGAGTAGGATCGCGCCGCCGCCTAGGCCGAAGGGCAGCGCCAGCAGGGCGTACACCAGGCCCAGCCGTGGCCAATGGCGGGCGTCCCAGAGCAGCTGGGTCGGGTCGAGGGGCACGAGCCCGACCAGCCAGGGCGTGGCGGCGAACGCGAGCGCGGCGAGCGCGGTCGCCCGCGGGAACCATGCGTCGGCGAAGCCCGTGCCCGGTCGTCTGAGGGCGACGAGGGTTCCGCTGGCGCCGAGCCCCAGCATCGCGACCCCGATCGCCATGTGGGCGAAGTGATGGAACTGCTGGATCGCGAAGACGCGGACCAGCAGGATCTGGAAGGCGACGGTGGCGGCCGAGAGACAGACGACCGCGAAGCCGGTCATCGCGGGCCTTGGAGCATCGGCACGAACCGCACGGGCAGCAGGCTCCGGGTGGTCACCCGGCCGGCTCGGGTCTTCTCCACGAGGATCAGGTGCTGCGCGCCGTGCACGCTGCCGACCGGGATGACCATCCGACCGCCCGGGCGCAGCTGATCCACCAGCGCGGGGGGGATGAAGCCGGCGGCCGCGGTCACGATGACGGCGTCGAAGGGCGCCTCTTCGGGCCAGCCGTCGTGCCCGTCGCCGTGGCGCACCCGTACGCCGCCGTAGCCCAGTCGCTCGAGCCGCTCCCGGGCCGTGGTCGCGAGCGCGCCGAAGATCTCCATCGTGTAGACCTCCAGGCCCAGCTCGGCCAGGACAGCCGCCTGGTAGCCGGAGCCGGTCCCGACCTCGAGCACCCTGCTCCCCGGCTTCACCCGGAGCGTCTCTGTCATGTCCGCGACGAGGTAGGGCTGCGAGATGGACTGGCCCAGCTCGATGGGGAGCGGGTGGTCGCCGTAGGCGCGGTCGCGGTGCGCGGCGGGGACGAACTCGTGCCGCGGCACGGCCCGCATGGCGGCGAGGGTGGCGGAATCGCGGACGCCGAGTCGGACGACGAGGTCCACCATCGCGTCGCGCTGCGTCCGCCACGGATCGTCCTGGGCGGGCAGGGGAGCGGCCGCCAGGAGCAGGAGGCAGGCGAGGGCGGCGAGGGACCCCCGCCGCGCGGGGGCCGCGGTCACGGCGCGGAGAAGTCGCGGACGGCGGTGCGGTAGGCCGAGCGCACCGTCTCCGTGTACTGGACCAGGCGCGGCAGGGCGTCGAGGGTGAGGGCCTGGGGACCGTCGCATAGGGCCACCTCCGGCCTGGGGTGGAAGTCGATCAGCACGAGCGAGGCTCCGGCGATCAGTCCCTGACCGATCACGTGGAAGATGTCCGGCAGGCCGTCCGGCGCGATGAACATCCGACCCACGCTGTGCGACGGGTCGATGCACACCGGCAGGCGGGTCTGCCGCCTCACGACCGGCACGTGGGCGAAGTCTACGAGGTTCCGATGGGGGTCGCCCAGCGCCGTCTTCACGCCCCGCAGGCAGAAGACGATGCGGGGGTTCCCCTCGCTGGCCACGTACTCGCAGGCGTTCAACGACTCCTCCAGCGTGATCCCCATCCCCCGCTTGACCAGGACCGGGAACTCGCGCTGCTGCCCCACGGCCTTCAGGAGCTCGAAGTTCTGCGCGTTGCGGGTCCCCACCTGGAGCATGACCCCCGTCGGCCGTCCGGCCACCTCCAGCGCGGCGACGATCTCGCCGATGTGCCGAGCGTCGGTCACCTCCATGGTCACGATGCGGATGCCGCACTTCCCGGCCGATTCGAAGACCCACGGGAGGCACTCGGCGCCCAGGCCCTGGAAGTCGTAGGGACTGGTGCGCGGCTTGTAGGCGCCCATCCGACAGATCGGGATGCGCTCCGCCGCGAGCGCCCGCATGGTCTGCTCCACGTGCTCGCGGGTGTCCACCGCGCAGAGGCCGGGAATGAGATTGAAGCTCCCCGCGTCGAACGTGACGCCGTTGTACTCGAAGCTGGCAGAGTCCCGCTTCGGATCGTGGCGCCCGATGAGGCGATACTTGCTCGAGACCCGCACGACCCGCAGGACGCCGGGCAGGTCGGCGAACGGATCGGTGGGCACCTGGGCGGTGAGCCCGATCAGGTGGACCTCGGTGATGGAGTGCCCCGTGCCGAGATACCGGTAGGGCCGGATCTCGATGCCGTCGTATCGGCGGGCCAGCTCGGTCACCGCGCGGACGACGTCGTCCGGTCGCTCGAGGTTCGGCTCCAGGACGATGATCACGACGGCTGCTCCGGGTCGGACGGGTGATCGGGCGGGGACCCTCGCCGCTGCTGGACGTCCCTGGAGAAGGCCAGGATGGCGTCGAAGATCCGGGACACGTGCGGGGCGTCGAGGGCGAGGTCCTGCGCCCAACGCTCGCGGTCCTCCAGCAGCGCCTGCTCCCGGGCACGGTCCCGGACCCCTCGGCCGCGCTCCGCCTTGATCTCTCCGGCGCGGCGGGCGAGCGTGGCGCGGCGGGCGAGCAGGCGCACCAGCTCGTGGTCGATGTCGTCGATGAGGTCACGGGTCTCGCGCAGCTCGGGAGCCGCGTCGCCGAGGTCCGGGATGTCGAGCGGCGCGTGGTCCGGGTCGAGCGGCGCCCCACGCTCGAGGCGGGCGTGAACCGATGCGAGGGCGTCCAGCAGCCGCTGCCGGGCCTCCGAGGCGAACGGGTTGTCTCGTTGGATGGCCTGGAACAGGTGGCCGGCGTCGGTCCGGGTGGACTCGATGGTCTGCGCCATCGCGCGAAAGGAGGGAGGCGAGAACTCGATCTGATCGACCACCCCGATGTCGATCATGCCCTTGGCCACGAAGAAGGCCAGGGCATGCGTGTGGGCCATCAAGCGGTCGTGCTCCGCGGCGGGCTGCTCGGTGACTCGGCATCCGATGCGCTCGTACAAGGAGCGGACGGCGGCCGTCGCGCCGGGGTGGAGGTCGTTGGGACACACCACCACGTCGAGCGGCCGCTCGCCGCGCGCCACGCTGGAGGGCCCGAACAGCGGGTGGGTGGCGATCCAGGGCCGCTCCCGCCCCAGCACCTCGGTCAGCGCGGCCACCGGCCCCTGTTTCACGCTCGCCACGTCCACGACGAGGTGATCCGCTCGGAGGTGCGGCCGGAGGCCCGCGAGGGCGTCCGGGATGGCGTGCACAGGAACCGCCAAGAAGACCGTGCCCGCCTCCGCGAGGAGGCGCTCGACCGACTCGGCCCGCTGCCCCGGCGGCGCCGAGACTTCGGGGTCGTGGGCCGTGGTCCGGAGCCCGGCGTCCTGGAACAGGCTCGCCAGGGCTCGGCCGAAGCGGCCGTATCCCAGCACGCCGATCGTGGGCGTGGTCAAGCGCTCTCCTTGGCTGTCCGAGGCCGATGACGTCATGGGACACGCGTGTGGTCGCCGCCACACGAGCCGTGGCGTCGCCCAACCGATCCGCCCGGCCACGTTACGCCCCCTGTGCCGGGCTCGCCAGCGGGCGGAGCCGCCGCACCGGCGCCCGAGCCTCGAGGGGCGGCGCTCACTCCTCCGGGGCTGGTCGGTAGTACCCGAGCACCCGCACACCGTGTGCCACCGAGGTGAGCTCGGCCACGCCCTCCGCGAGGTCCCCCTGCGATTCCCCCAGCACATCGAGGTAGAACGTGTATTCCCACGGCCGGCCCATGATCGGGCGCGACTCGATCTTGGACAGGTTGAGCCGGAGGGAGGCGAACACGCCCAGGGCGCGATAGAGGGCCCCGGGAGCGTGGTCCGTGGAGATCATCAGCGAGGACTTGCAGGGTCCGGACACCGAGACCGGCTCGCGGGACACGACCAGGAATCGCGTGAAGTTGCCGGGATGGTCCTCGATCTCTTCGGCCAGCGGGACGCCGCCGTAGAGCCGGGCCGCCAGGGCCGAGCCGATGCCCGCGCGGGCCGGGGTGCCCTCGGCGACCGCATCCCGCACGCTCTCCGCGGTGTCGCGGGCGGCCACCATCTCGATCTCGGGATGGGCGGCGAAGAACCGGCGGCACTGGGCCAGCGCCACCGGGTGGGACGCCGCGCGGCGGACCGACGCCAGCGACGCGCCCGGCGGCCCGACCAGGCAGAGCCGCACCCGGACGCGGGTCTCCGCCACGTTGTGGAGCGGGTGCGACGCGAGCCGATCGTAGTTCTCGTGCACCGAGCCGGCCAACGTGTTCTCGATCGGGACGATCGCGCGATCGGCGTCCCCGGACAGCACGGATGCGAACAGCCGGTCGAAGTCCGCGCAGGGCACGAGCTCGACCGTTGGGCCCAGCGCTCGATGCGCGGCCTCGTGGCTGAAGGCGCCGGGAGCGCCCTGGATCGCGACTCTCATGGGCCGATGGACACGCCGGTCCCCGGGACCCCCGCTCCGTTCCCGGGGCGCACCCGCGCTACCGCAGGAACGTCCCCGCCTCGAGATCCCGCACGGCCTCGCGGAGCTCCGCCCGGGTGTTCATCACGATCGGACCGTGCCACGCCACCGGCTCCCGCAGCGGCTTTCCGGATACGAGGAGGAACCGGATTCCCTCTTCCCCCGCCTCGACGACCACCTCGTCCCCCCGGTCGAACAGCACCAGGCTCCGATCGTCGGCCTCGGAGGCAGGCAGGCGCTCCCCCGTCGCCACGTCCTCGGTGGGCGCGGCCATCGGCTCCGAGGCGTCGCGGAACCGCCCGCCTCCCTGGAAGACATACGCGAAGGCGCTGCGGGCCGTCTCCACCGGGATCCGCTTCGTGGTGAGGGGCGGCACCGAGACGTCCACGTAGTGCGGGTCCGCCGCGATCCCGTCCACCGGGCCGCGGCGCCCCCAGACGTCCCCGCAGATCACCCGCACGACGGTGCCGTCGTCGTCGGTGACCTCGGGGATGTCCCCCGCGTGGATCTCCTGGTACCGCGGGGCGGTCATCTTGAGGCGCGCCGGGAGGTTGGCCCAGAGCTGGAAGCCGTGCATCCGCCCCGCCGGGTCGCCCGCCGGCATCTCCTGGTGGATGATGCCGCTCCCGGCCGTCATCCACTGCACGTCCCCGGGGGCGATCGTGCCGGCGTTCCCCAGCGAGTCGGCGTGGTCCACCGTGCCGGCCAGGACGTAGGTGATGGTCTCGATCCCGCGGTGGGGGTGCCAGGGGAAGCCGGCCCGGTAGCGGTCCGGGTCGTCGTTCCGGAAGTCGTCGAGCAGCAGGAAGGGGTCGGTCTCGCCGGTGTCGCCGAAGCCGAAGGCCCGCCGGAGATGGACCCCGGCGCCTTCGAGCGTGGGCTGCGCGGTGACGAGGCGCTTGACGGGACGGATGGACATGGGGCGGCGCTCCTTGGGCGGTCCCCTGCAGTATAGCGACCCGGCTCGTCGGCGCGCCTTCGCCGATGCGCTAGTGGAGGAGCGGGCGGACCATCGTCGCAAACCGATCGACCAACGCCGCCGGCTCGACCGAGGCCCGGGTGTCGCTCCACCGTGCGTAGGCCGTCGTCGTTCCGGCGTAGGGAACGGTGTTCTCCACGAACGGCCCGGCCACACCGAGCTTCACGTCGTCACCGGCCCAGTGGCCCTTCGGCATCCGGTACTCCAGCACCAGGAAGGTGACCGTCCTCCCCTCGACGTCGCGCTCCACCCGCTCCGCGCAGCGGAGCTCGGCAGGCGGCTCGCGCAGCTCGTTGGGGTGCATCATCCAGTAGGCGAGCAGGCCCTCCGCCTGGGACTCCCACGAGGTCATCGAGGCCGGCCAGAGATCGAGCCGTTCGAGCGCGGTGAGCAGCGGGTAGAGCAGGGGCCGGACCTCCCATCGGCCGCAGAGGTCCGCCATCTCCGCCGGAGGGATCCCCTCGCCCCGGCGGATCCGTTGGGCCAGCGGCGCGAGGCGCTCCATGATCCTCTCGTCGCGTCGGTCTCCGCCCCGCGCCACGGAGCCGATCCGCCACCAAGCGAGCGCGATGATCAGGACGAGGCCGATCACGACGTACCACATAGGCGAGCCTCATGGGAGCGAGGGGATGCGCCGACGCCTCGAGAGATCCGTGGGCTCGGGCTCGTCGAAGGTCCGGGCCGGCGGACGGACCAACTCCTGAGAATGAAGGCGCCAGGCTCGGGCCGGAAGCCAGCCGCCCGTGCTTGCCCGCCGCCTCCTCGCCAGCAATACTCCCCTCCTCGCGATGTCACCCCAGCCGACGAGGCCCGCGTGGATCTCGCCCTCCAATGGCTCAACCTGGCGGTCCGCTGGATCCACGTGATCACCGGGATCGCCTGGATCGGCACCTCCTTCTACTTCAACTGGCTCAACGACCAGATCCGCCCGCCGGAGGCGCCGGAGGAGGGGGTGGGCGGCGAGCTCTGGTCGGTGCACGGCGGCGGGTTCTACCGGGTGAGCAAGTACGTGGTCGCCCCGAAGACCCTCCCGCGCACGCTGCACTGGTTCAAGTGGGAGGCGTACGCCACCTGGCTCAGCGGCTTCGTGCTGCTGGCCCTGATCTACTACCTGGGGGCGGACACCTATCTGGTGGACCGCGGCGTGTCCCCGATCCCCACCGGCTGGGCCGTGGCGGTCGGCGTCGGGACACTCGCCGCCGGCTGGCTGGTCTACGACCTCCTCTGCCGGTCGCCGCTGGGCGCGCGGGAGGTCCCCTTCGCGGTCGTGGGGCTGGGCCTCCTCACGGCGACCGCGTTCGGGCTGAGCCAGGTCTTCGGGAGTCGAGGGGCGTACATCCACGTGGGCGCGCTGATCGGGACGATCATGGCGGCGAACGTCTTCTTCGTGATCATCCCGAGCCAGCGCCGGATGGTGGACGCGATGACGGCGGGCCGGGCGCCGGACGCGGCCGAGGGGAAGGCCGCGGCGCGGCGGTCCCGGCACAACAACTACCTGACCCTGCCCGTGGTCTTCATCATGGTGAGCAACCACTATCCCATGACCTACGGGCACCGATACGGCTGGGCGATCCTCGCCGCCCTCATGCTCATCGGGGCGGTGAGCCGCCACGCGTTCAACCTGGCGAACCTGGGCCGCGGCAAGGCCTGGCTCCTGCCCGCCTCGGCACTCGGCCTGGTGGCGCTCGCGGTGGTGAGCCGCCCACCCGCTCCAGCGGCGGCCGGGGACGGCGCCGTCGAGTACGCGACGGTGCGCGCGATCCTCGAGCGGCGCTGCGTGCCCTGCCACGCCGAGCAGCCCACCCAGCCCGGCGTGCCGGCGCCCCCCCTCGGCGTGATGCTGGACACCCCAGAGCGGGTCCAGGGCTACGTGTCGCGGATCGACGCCCTCACGGTCCAGACGCGGACGATGCCGCTCGGCAACCTGACGGGAATGACCGAGGAGGAGCGGGGGGTGCTGGCGACGTGGATCAGCCAGGGAGGTAGGGTCGAGTGACACCGGGGAACAGGGGAACGGGAGAACAGGGGAACAGGAAAGAGCGAACGGCGAAAAGGGAAAGGCGAAAGGGGTGCGGTGGGGACACTCGACTCGTGGCTTCTCCCCTGTGTCATCGCGAGGGCCCCGCAGCGACCGAGGGTCCTTTGGGAGCGCGCCAGCGCGACCCGGACCCGAGGGAGTCCTTGAGGGGGGCCCGTGGCGATCTGAGCGGGAATGCCCGACAAGCATCCCGGTGCGTGGACGCAGCCGCCCGGATCCATTCGTCGAGATTCGACCCTGGAGCGAGCGTTCACGCAGATCGCCACGGCCGCGGCGCGGCCATACGACCCAGGCCTCAACGACCAGACCTCACGACCCCTGGTGTCCGGATCTAGCTCCCCTTGACTCTTGACTCTCGACTCTCGACTCTAGTCCTAGAGGCCGTCTCGTGCCCCCGAGGTCCCACCGAATGCGTGAAGTCAAAGGCTCGTTGCCGAGTGGTCGGGTCAAGGGTCTCGCGACGCTGCTGGCGCTCGCGCTCGCCTCCCCGCTCTGGGCGCAGGAGGGCACCGCTCCCGCTCCCGGGGCCCGCATCCGCGTCACGCTCGAAGGGGAGGAGGCCCGGAGCCGGATCGGCCGCTACGAGGCGGTGCGCGACACGGCGCTCGTGCTTCGCTCCGGCGACTCGGCGCAGCTCATCCCGATGAGCCGGGTGCGGCGGCTCGAGGTGAGCCGTGGACGGAAGCCTTCCACGGTCGGCGGGGCGATCGGCGCGGTCCTCGGAGGGCTCTCCGGTGCCTTCGCCGCCGGCTGCCTCGCGAACCGGGACGACTACGGGGTGCTATGCGGGGGCCAGGACGACACCAAGCTCGTCGTCGGCGGTCTGGTGGGCGGGGCGGTCGGCGCCACGGTGGGGGCCCTGCTGGGCCGTCGCGACCGTTGGCAGGCGCTGGAGCCGGGGTGGCGGGACCCCCCCCCCGCCTCCCTGACGATGCGCGTGCTCGCCCTGGTCGCCGCCGCGCTGGTGCTGGCACCGGGCGCCTCCGCGCTGGCCCACCCCGGCAGCGGGATCGCGGTGGACCGGGGCGGCCGGGTGTACCTCGTTCTCTTCGGGAGCTCGGACATCCTGCGGATCGACGCCGAGGGACGGCGCTCGGTCTTCGTGTCCGACGACCGGATCCGGATTCCCCACCATCTGATCATGGACGCCGCCGGCGCCCTCTACACCGCGTCGGACGACGACGGCCGCATCTGGCGCATCGCGCCCGACGGGCGGCTGACGCCGGTCTACGCGCCCGCCGGCCCCGACGCGCCGCGGATCGGCTCGGGGGGTGACCCGTTCACGATCGACGCGGCCGGCACCGTCTACTTCATCCGTGAGCCGGGACGGGACCGGATCTATCGCCTCACCGCCGACGGGGCCGAGCCGTTCGGGGACGGCACGGTCCGGATGGGCAACCTGCATGGGGGCTCGATGGCGTGGGGACCGGACCGGAGCCTCTACGTCACCGATCGCACACGGGTGCATCGCATCGCGCCCGACGGACGCACGTCCGCGGTTCTGGGCGGTGGCGAGCTCGACCTCGCGATGGGTGTGACGGTGGATGCCGAGGGCAACGTCTACGTGGCCGATTACCGCGGGCGGGACGTCGTGCGGCTCGCGCCGGACGGCAGGACGAGCTCGCTGGGTGCGGGCCGGCTCACGCGTCCGAGTGGGGTGGCCCTCGGGCCCGGCGGAGCGCTGTTCGTGCTGGACAACACCGCGCGAGGAGCGCGGGTCTGGCGGATCGGGCCCGACGGATCCGTGACCCCGGTGGCCTGCATCGGGCCGATGGGTCCGGTCGCGGAGCACGCCATCCTGGTGCTGGTGCCGCTCCTGCTGGTCGGGTTGATGTGGGTTGGGCGCGGCCGCCCCCTCCGGGATCGCGTGCTCCGTGCCTTCCTCGGAGCAGTCGTGATGATCCCGATCTACTTCTTCGGCTCGGTCGGCTGCGCGAGCGCGCTGGTGCGCTACGCCGGAGTCGCGGCGGTCGCCTCGGCCGCCATCGCGTCGTTCACGACCTGGCGCCGGACCCCTCGAGAGACAGGAGCTCCTCCGAGTGACCAGCATCGCTGATTCGGTCGTCCTCCAGGGACTGGTGGAGCGCCTCGGCGCCGTCCGGCCCGATTCCCCGCGCCAATGGGGGACGCTGACCGCGGCCGAGATGCTCTGCCACCTGGGCGACGCGACGGCGAGCGTGATGAGCCGCGCCGGTTCCGCGCCGGGCCCCAGCCGGCCGATCATGAAGTGGATCGCCCTCCGCTCCCCGTTGTCCTGGCCCAAGGGGCTCAAGACGCCCGAGCGCGTGGACCCGAAGGCCGGCGGCACGAAGCCGAGCGACTTCGAGGCGGACCGGCGCCGCGCGATCGACGGCCTCCGGACCTTCGCCGCCGCCCCGGCCGAGTCGCTGGCTCCGGGCCATGGCGCCTTCGGCCGCATGACGCTCCGCGACTGGCATCGCTGGGCCTATCGGCACACGGACCATCACCTGAGGCAGTTCGGGCTCTGAACGGCAGGGAACAGGAGAACAGGAGAACAGGGAAGAGCGAAAGGGGAAAGGCGAAAGGGGCTGATCCCCGCGCCGTCGTCGTGGCGAGGGCCGCGCGTGGGGCCCGGCGATCCGAGCGGAGGCGGCCGAGCAGCGACGGTCCGCTGGGCGGTGAGACCGCCGCAACAGCACGACTTGACTCTCGACTCTCGACTCTCGACTCATCACACTCGATGCGAACCCGAGCCCGCTGGCTCCTCGCGATGCTCCTCGGCGGGAGTGCCCTCCTGCTGGGCGGCCTCCTCCGTCCCGGCTGGATCATCCGGTGGATGGCCGCCCGCTCCCCGGGCGTGCTCTACTTCGTGGAGTCCGAGCGGCCGGCGGTCGCGCTCACGATCGACGACGCGCCGGACCCGGTCGCGACTCCTCGCATCCTCGACGTCCTCGCGCGGCACGGCGCCCGGGCCACGTTCTTCGTCATCACGGACTACGTGGCCGGGAACGAGGCCCTGCTCCGCCGCATGGTGGCGGAAGGCCACGAGCTGGCCAACCACCTCACCCGGGACGAGGCGAGCGCGCGCCTCCTTGCGGCCGCGTTCGAGGAAGAGCTGGCGCGGGCGCACGATGTGCTGTCGCCCTACGGGCCGATCCAGTGGTTCAGGCCCGGCGGCGGGCGCCTCGCCGAGTGGATGCCCGCCGCGGTCGAGCGCGCCGGCTATCGGAGCGCGCTGGGCTCGGTCTACCCGTTCGACGCGGCGATCCCCTGGTCCGGCTTCGCCGCCCGCTACATCCTGTGGAACGCCACCCCGGGCGCGGTGATCGTCCTGCACGATCGGGGGCTGCGCGGCCCTCGTACCGCGGCCACGCTGGAGCGGGTCCTGCCGGCGCTCCGTGCACGCGGGCTCGCGGTGGTCACCCTGTCGGAGCTGGTCGAGTAGGCAGGGAACCCGGGGAACAGGAGAACAGGGGAATCTGAACGGGAGAACACTCGACTCTCGACTCTCGACTTCCTGACTCTCGACCCCGACCCTGGCTACCGGACGCCGAGGAGCCGGGGGACGGCGTCGAGCGCGGCGATGGTCGTGACCCGCGGGTCTTCCTCCGCCTCGGAGTCCCGCCGGAGATGGACCGCGACGAAGCCGGCGGCGGTGCCGCCCTCCACGTCGTCCAGCATCGTGTCGCCCACGTGGAGGATCTGACCGGGGGGACGTCCCAGCCGCCGAGCCGCCTCACGGAAGATCCCGCCGTCCGGCTTGGCCGACCCCACCTCGGCGGACGCGAGGACGTGGGGGAAGCACTCCAGTCCGAGGGCCCTGCAGAAGTCGGCCAAGCCGTGCTGCCAGTTGGAGACGACGGCGAGGCCGTACCCGGCCCGTTCGAGCAGGCCCACCGTGCGGACGACCTCGGGGAAAAGCTCGAGGCTCGTGGGTCCCAGGAGCTCCCACAGTGCCTCCGCGTGCGCGTCGGCCGCCGCGATGGGAGCGCGGACTCGCAGCCTGCGGAAGAGGTCCCGGGCGAGATCCCGTGTCGAGCGGCTCCGCTCGCCTCGCGACACACCCGGAGGCCGATAGTGTCGCGCGAACAGGTCGTAGAGGACCTGGTGCTCCCAGGGATCGCTCGGCAGACCCTGCGCCTCGAGGTATGCCATCACCATCGCCCCGCGCCCACGGCCGTCTCGCGGGAATGCGAGGGTCCCGTAGAAATCGAAGGAGACGGCCTTCACGTCGGCGAGCACTCCCAGGGTTCGCTCCTCGGCTGACGGTTGGGGGAGGGGAATACTAGGGGAGCTGGAGAACCG
>JBFIUJ010000056.1:0-11439 GCA_041607595.1 Gemmatimonadales bacterium
GCAGACCGTCAGGCCCAGCGCGTTGACTCCGATCCACGTGCCGCCGGCCTCGCCGTCGGTCGGGGCCAGGAAGGGCACGCCGGCGCGCCGGCCGGGTGCCGGGGGACTCGCGGGGAGCCGAGTCCTGCGCTCGTCCCGGTTGAAGCACAGGACGTAGCCGTCCGGCTCCGGCCGCCAGCTCACCGTGCACACGCTTCGGTCCGCTGGCGGTAGGCGAGGGTGGAGGGGGCGACGCCGAAATCGGGGTCGAGGGTCACGCCGGACGACTTGGCCATCAGCGCGATCACCGCATAGTGGTGCACGGTGTGGCTCAGCAGGAACCCCAGCTCGCGACGCACCGTGGAGGCCGCCCCGCGGTCGCCGTTCGCGTCCACGGCGAGCGGGCGGTCGAGGGAAGGATCACCGAGCGCGGCCACCTCCTCCATGGTCCGCTGGATGGCCGTCACCGCCGGGTCCGGCTCGACCTCCAGCCTCGGGTCCCTCGCGCGAGCGTCGTAGTCGATCCGCCCCGAGGCGAGGCCGTCCAGGAAGCAGCGGTAGTGATCCAGGATGTGGCGCACGTGAGACCCGATGGACGATCCACCCGTCGCGTCGGCGTAGCGCGCCGGCCCGATCCGCTCCACGGCGGCGATGCCCTGGGCGAGGAGGGCGACGTTGCCTGCGACCAGCGGTGGCATTCCCTGCATGCGTGCTCCTTACGTGTCCACGGGTACGAAGTCCCGTTCCATCGCGCGCCGGAGGAGTCCGGCGAGCTCCTTGCGGTCCGGCGAACGGATCGGATCCGCACCGAATGCGACCCGTGCCCGGAATCCGGGCAGCCGGCAGAGGGCCCGCAGGTGGGGGGCGAAGGTCATGTCTCCCCACCAACATACCGCGAGAGCCGCGGGCGCGGCCCCGTCTCGGGAACGATACGAGAGACTGGCGTGGTACACCGGCCAGGCCGCCTGCGCCGCGGCCTCGAAGAGCGCCGGCTTGAACGGATAAACCCGGTCCCCGGGGGAGCTGGTTCCCTCCGGGAAGAAGACCACGCCGTCGCCCGCGGCCAGGGCCGCGCGGAGCCGCTCGACGACCCGGGGGACGTCGCGCGGCCGCTCCCGCTCGATGAAGACGGTACCCACGAGGGCGGCGAGAGCGCCCCAGACGGGCCAGCCGCGGACCTCCCGTTTGGCCACGAAGACGGCTCGAGGAAGGAGCGCGCCCAACAGGATGATGTCCACGTAGCTCAGGTGGTTGGCGACGAGCACGAACGGCGCCACGGGAGGCGCGCCGACCGTCCGGATCTCCATGCCGAGGAGCCATGCCATGCCTCGGCACCAGCGGCGCTGCATCCTGGCCCGCCATGCCGCGCGGCGCGGCGGGCTCGGCGCGACCGGAATCCCCCCCAAGGCGAACACGGCCGTGCAGCCCAGGGTCCACGCCGCCATGCCGGCGAGGCGGGCTCCCTCCCGGAGCCGCTCGGGCACGCCGGCCTCAGCGGAAGAAGGTGCGGTAGACGCGGGCGTCGAGATCGCGGACATCGAGGGCGACGAGGAAATCGATCGTCTTGAAGCGCCGGTCGATCGCGGGCGGTCCGCAGATCTTGGCGCCCAGGCTCAGGTAGCTGTCGAACAGCGCGGGGATATGGACGGGCGCCGACGACCCGCCCGTCGGGGCGCAGGCGAGGGCGGGATGAGGCGACACGCGCAGCGTAGGGTGCAGGAGCCCCCGCGCGACCAGGTGCTCGTAGGTCCTGGCGCCGAGGTCGGAATCCTGGCTGGTGAGGGAGCAGCAGCCGAAGAGCAGGTGCTTCCGGTTCCAGCGCAGGTAGGCGGCGAGGCCGCGCCAGAGCAAGTGGAGGACCCGCCCATTCCGGTGCTCGCGCGCCACGCAGGCGCGTCCGATCTCCACGGCCTCCGCCAGCGCCTCGGGTCGGAGCCCGTCGAGCGCGAACTCGCCGGCGGAGTAGTAGCCCGCGTGGGCGGCCGCCATCTCCGAGGTCTGCATGCGATAGGTGCCAACCACGGCGCCCGTGTCGCGGTGCCGGATCAAGAGATGGTGGAACGCGGCGTCCAGCTCATCCTCGTCCCGTCCGGTTTCATACGACTCCTCGAGGCCTTCCCCCAGCTCCAGGTTGAACACACGGAAGCGCAGCTCGAGCAGCCGATCCAGCTCGTCCCGGCTCCGGACGAAGCTCAGGCCGTACGCCCCGCTCCGAAGCTCTTCCGGCGGGAGCGCCGCGGGCCAGGGAGGATACTCGGCCACCGGCGCGGCGGTGGCCGTGCGCGCGTCCGGCTTCACTGGAGCCATCGGTAGGCCGAGGGGTCCGCCCTGAGCCGCAGCTCCTCGCCGCGGCGCTCCAACCGGCCCCGCACTTCCACCGGCCGGGCCACGAGCGAGAGGAGCTCGCGTCCGAGCGCCCGTCCGTCGGCGCCGGCGAGCAGCACGTACGCGGAGACGCGCCCGTCCGCGTCCCGAAGGACGAGCATGGGCGGGATGCCGCCGCTCAGGCACCGGACCGCGCAGCCGCGGTGCGGCGTCCAGGCCGCGGGGTTCATCACGCCGAGGAAGCACTTGCTGTCCACGATCTCTCCCCGAAGGGTCACGTCTCCCAGCTGCTCCGGCTGGGCCAGCCACGGCCGGGGCACGCCTCCGGCGTGCCTGACCGATTCGCGCAGCACCTCGATCATGGTCTGGTCCTCGCGCCAGATCAGCGTTCCCCGGAGCTCCACGGCGGAGTCCGCGTGCCCGGCGAGCAGTGCGTCCGCCCCGTGCTTGCCGGGGGCCACGAGCAGGTAGCGGGAGACCGTGGCCCCCGGAGGCACCTGCCCCGGACGCGCGACGAGCAGCGTGGGATAGGGGTCGGTCTCGATCCAGCCGGTGAAGTCCCGCGCCGTGCCGAACTCGAAGACCGCCGGGGGGAGGTCCCGCTCGCCGAAGGCCATGGCCGCGCCGAGGCCGACGGCGCTCACCAGCGCGAGCCCGGCCACCCGCCGGAGGAAGCGCCGCTGGCCGGCCGTCGGGGTCGCATACCCGACGTAGAGATCGTCCCCGTTGGGTCGGGTCACGCGCCCTCCGCCGGGATGCCCACGGGCTCCACGTAAGTGCCGGCTGGGTTGGGCGCCGGATGCACCAGCACGCGGCCCTCCTCCACCTTGAGCCGAAACGTCGGAATGCGCTCGGTGAAGGGCTCGGGCGAGCGGCCCGACGCCGGCAGGTACTGGTAGCCGTGCCAGGGGCAGGTGATGCAGCCGTCGATGATCCGCCCCTCGCCCAGCGGCCCATTCTGGTGCTGGCACAGGTTGGAGACGCAGGAGAGCTTGCCGTCGTGGCGGAACACCGCGATGCGCTCTCCACCCACGACCGCGGTGCACGCCCGAGCCTCCGGAATGTCGGCCACTGCGCACACGTCCACGAAACCGTCCGAGCGCTCGGGCGCCTCCGCGCGGTCCCGCGTCCGCTCACGCCGACCGGCCGCGAGGTGCAGCCCCACGATGAACACGATGCCGAGCCCCAGGCTCACGCCCAGGACCGGGTTGGCCTCCGCCTGGAGGGCCCCGAAGGCGACGTGCCCCACCAACAGGACATACGCCAGGTACACCAGCATGTGGAGCGCCTTCCAGACCGGCGGGGTGAGGGTCGCGAGCCAGAAGTCGTGGCTCGTCGCCGCCATCAGGAAAAGGATCGCCAGGGCGATCAGCCCCAGGGGCTGAAAGGGGAGGCGGCCCGGAGCGGTGTAGTCCCCGTCGCCGCTCAGGACGCTGACCAGCGGGTTCACGTCGCCCAGGCTATGGAACTGAATCAGGGCGAAGGCCCCGTGGGCGAGGGCGAAGACGAACATCGCGACGCCGAGGTGCCGCCGGTTGTAGAGCAGCGGCAGGAACCTGGGATCGAGCCGGCAGAGCGGCCCGATCGCGAGCACGACATGGAGCAGGAGGAACCCCAAGGTGCCGAACCCGCGGATGAGCACCGTCTCGGCCGTGACGTCCGGGTCCCGCGCCACCGAGAGGGCGCCGTAGGCCGCCAGGTAGAGCAGGGCGCCGCCGCCGACCGCCGCGTCGTAGAGCCGCTTCTGCCGGTTCCAGCCGACGGCCAGGTACCGCGCGCTCATCGGGGCTCCGGGGCCTGGAGCGCCGCCCGCGCCACGACGCGTCGATGGGCTCCGCTATAGAGGAGCAGGCTGCCGTCCGCCGCGAGGGCCGGGGCGGGGAGGGGGAGCGGCTCGGGGCCGAGCCGGCCGACCGAGCCGAGCAGGTGGGCGCCCAGCGGGAGATCCTCCAGGATGACCGCGTCGGGCGTCCAGTAGAGCAGGAGATCGGGAGCCGGCACGGGCGAATCCGACCGGAGCCGGACCCCCGTCCCGGCCTCACCCATCGCCACGATCTCGAACCCGATCGGCGTCGGGGCGAAGGCGTCGGGGCGGGTCTGCAGGACGTCCGCGCGGACCGGCGCGCTCGGCCACGCCTCGACGGGCGGCACCACGCGGCTCCGGAGGGCCAGCGCGAACAGCCCCGCGGACGTGACCGCGACGGCGAAGGTGAGGCGGTAGTGGCGAACCCGCAGATGGGCGGTCACGAGGCTCGATCGGATCGGGGGGTCGGGGGGCGACGATGAGCGGTGCGCTCGACCGGAGGCGCCGACTTCCCGGCCGCCCAGCGGTAGAGGAGGAGCGGCCAGAGGGCCGCGACGCCGGGCAGGATCAGGAGCCGGAAGCCGCGGGTGCCGGTGCGCGCCGCCGGATCGATCCGGCCGACCCCCGCCAGCACGAAGGGGATGGCGAAGACCACGCCCAGCACCGCGTAGGCCGTCAGGAGTCGGACGACCCAGACGGCGGCTGCCTCCGGCATCACGGCTGGTGTCTCCGACAGGGAACCATCGCGTGCCCCTCCGCATTCCACGTGCTGAGGCCCGGCGCCCGCCGGGCAGACGAGACGACGCAATCTGACACGATTCGATCGTCTGCGAAATGCCCGCATAGAGTCTTCCGCAGCCTGCCCCCGACGGCGCCGACGTTCGGCGCCGCCGAGGGTCCCGCCCTCCGGGGGAAGCCGCGCCGGCCGGCGATCCGCTGGAACCGACCCCGCCGCGGTCGCGTTGAAGTGCGCCGACGGCCTACGTATCCACGAACGACGGAACGCCCGGCATGGATTCCTTGACCGCCTCCGGCAGACGATCGCCAGCCCGCCTCTCCCACGGGACCCACGCGAGCATCGGGATCGACCTCGTGGCCACGAGTATCGAGGTGGCGCTGGTCGGGGCCTTGGGAGCCGCGGGGCTGGTGTCCGCCGGGTCGGGCGGGGGCGCGGCCGGTGCGGAGAGCTGGATATGAGGGTCCTCATGTTCGGATGGGAGTTCCCGCCCTACCAGGCCGGCGGCTTGGCCACGGCGACCTCCGGTCTGGTGAAGGGCCTGCTCCGCAACGGCGTCGACGTGACCCTGGTGGTCCCGTTCCAGGTCGAGGATGCGGGGATCCCGGGTCTCCGGCTACGCAGCACGGTCGGGGCGAAGGGCCGGTGGAAGCGGATTCGCGTCCCGTCGCCGGTGCAGGCCTACCACACCGTCGAGCAGTACGCCCTGCAGTGGGAGGAGACGAAGCGAGGCACCGGGGGACGCGGCAACCCCTACGGCGCCAACCTGTTCGAGGAGATCGAGCGGTTCGCCGAGATCGCCGAGGACATCGCGGCGGAGGAGCCGCACGACGTGATCGACTGCCACGACTGGATCACCTACCCGGCGGCGCGCCGGGCGGCGGCCGTTTCCGGTCGCCCCCTGGTGGCGCACCTGCACGCCACCGAGCGGGACCGCTCGGGAGACGGGGCGAACCCCGAGATCCAGCGGCGCGAGCGGGAAGGGGTATTGGCCGCCCACCGAATCATCTGCAACAGCCGGATGATGAAGCGCCAGGTCGTGGCGGAGTACGGCGCGGTGCCGGGCCGGGTGGCCGTGGTGCCCTGGGGCATCGACGAGCAGGTCGCGAAGGCGGACCTCGAGGTGCCCCGGCCCTTCGGGGACGACGCGCCGGTGGTCCTGTTCCTGGGACGGGTCACCCGGCAGAAGGGCCCGGAGTTCTTCGTCGAGGTCGCGCGGCGGGTGGCGGACGTGGAGCCGGAGACCCGGTTCCTGATGGTGGGAACCGGAGACCTGCTTCCTCGCATTATCGAACGCACGGTGGCGCTGGGGCTCGCGGAGCGGGTCCACTTTGCCGGCGGGCTCTCGGGCCCGGACGTGGATCGGGCGTTCCGCATGGCGACGGTGTGCGTGATGCCGTCGGTCAGCGAGCCCTTCGGGTTGGTGGCGCTGGAGAGCCTGCGCAGCGGGACGCCCTGCATCCTCCCCAGGGAATCGGGGGTGGCCGAGGTGGTGCGACACGCGCTCCGGGCGGACTTCTGGGATGTGGAGCAGATGGCGGATCAGGTGGTGGGCGTGCTGCGGCACCGGGTGCTCCATCGGGAGCTCCAGCGGCGGGGGGCGGCGGAGGTGCGGAGCCCCAGGTTTTCCCTGGACGAGCCGGCACGGGGCACCGCCCGGGTGTATCGCGAGGCCATGAACGTTTCGACGGGGGGCGGGTGACATGCGGCAAGTCTGCTTCTACTTCCAGGTCCACCAGCCCCATCGGCTGCGGCGGTTTCGGGTCTTCGACATCGGCCGGGGTCGGACCTACTTCGATGACGCCGCCAACCGCGAGATCGTGGGCCGGGTGGCCGCCAAGTGCTATCTGCCCGCCAACCGCACGCTGCTCGAGCTGATCCGGCGGTCCAACGGTCGCTTCCGGGTGGCCATGAGCCTGAGCGGCACGCTGCTCGACCAGCTGGAGACCGACGCGCCAGAGGCCCTGGCCAGCTTCCAGGAGCTCGTGGCGACCGGCGCGGTGGAGCTGCTGGGCGAGACGTACTACCACTCGCTCGCGGGCCTGGCGGACGAGCGTGAGTTCGCCGAGCAGGTGCGGCTCCACCGGGCGGCGCTGCAGCGGCACTTCGGGGTCCGGGCGACCGTGTTCCGGAACACCGAGCTCATCTTCAGCGACGCGGTCGCGCCGCTGGTGGCCCGGCTGGGCTTCCGCGGGGCCCTGGTGGAAGGCGCGCCCGGCGTGCTCGGCTGGCGCTCGCCGGACCACGTGTACCACGCGGACGCGGCGCCGGACCTCCGGCTCCTCCCCCGGAACTTCCGCCTGAGCGACGACGTCGCCTTCCGGTTCTCCAACCGTTCCTGGAGCAAGTGGCCCCTCACCGCCGAAACGTACGCCCAGTGGGTCGCCGCGGGCGACGGCGCCAGCGCGCACATCTTCATGGACTACGAGACCTTCGGCGAGCACCAGTGGGAGGAGACGGGCATCTTCGAGTTCCTGCGCCATCTCCCCCGCGCGCTCGCGCTCCACGGCGTGGAGCCGGTGACCCCGAGCGACCTCGTGGCCCAGTCGTCCGTCGGCGGGCTGCGCTTCCCTCACCCGGTCTCCTGGGCCGACGAGAGCCGGGACGTGAGCGCGTGGCTGGGCAACGCGCTGCAGCGGGCCGCCCACGAGCGCCTCTACCGGTTGGGGCCCGCGATCCGGTCCTGCCACGACCACGAGCTGTTGGAGCGGTGGCGGCGCCTCACCACCAGCGACCACTGCTACTACATGGCGACGAAGGAGTACGGGGACGGCGAGGTGCACCAGTACTTCAGCCACTTCGATACGCCCTACGACGCGTACATCGCGTTCATGAACGCGGTGCAGGACCTGGAGCAGGTCGTGACGGCCGATCGGGCGCTCGCCTGGGAGGCCGGCATCGACAATCAGTTGGTCGGGGTCTCGGCCCGCTAGCCGCGGGCGGCCCCCCTACGGCGCGCTCTCGGGCGCGAGGAGGCAGCGATGCGGTTCTTTCCCCTCGACGGCGGAGCGGCCCGCCGGGCGCCCTACGGACTGGCGGACTACCTCGACGATCTGGGCTTCGGCATGCTCGATGCCGGGATGTGCAGCGACGGGGAAGAGCCCGATGCGGCGGCGGCGGAGGCCCTCCGGGTCGCCGCCTGGCAGGGAGTGATCGAACGGGGGGGCCTGGCCCTCCTGCACGCCAGCTGGGCCGACCGGTCGGTCTCCGGGATGTGGCCGGCGGCCGCCTGACGATGCCGGCCGATCTTGCGCGAGGGCGGTCCGCGCACGACCATAGGTCCTTCACCCGAAGGGGGTTGCCGGCATGAGCGTGCTCGGAGTGCTATGTGCCGCGGCGGCAAAGGGCTGGGGATGGGGCACCCCCCTCCTCGGATTCGCCGCCGTGGGGACGGTGGCGGCGACTCGCCCGAAGGAGCCGGAGCCCGTCCCCATCGACACCCTGCTGACCCCGATCCTCGACCGGGCCTACGGATTCGCCCTTCGGCTCAGCCGGAACCGGGCCGATGCCGAGGACCTGGTCCAGGAGGCCGCCCTGCTGGCCGTGCGGGGGTACCACACCTTCCAGCCGGGCACCAACTTCAAGGCGTGGTTCTTCCGGATCCTCACCAACTGCTACTACTCCCGCTACCGGCGCAACCGTCACGAGAGCAGTCTGGTGGACATCGATAGCACCCCGGAGCTGTTCCTCTACGTCCGGACCGCGGAGCTCGGCATGCACGCGCAGCCGGGAGACAACCCGGCGCACGACTTGATCGACAGGCTCGACAGCGAGCAGGTCGCGGCCGCGCTCGAGACCCTTCCCGAGGAGTATCGCGTGGTGTCCACCCTCTATTTCATCGACGACCTCGCCTACGAAGACATCGCCCAGGCGCTCCAGATCCCGGTAGGCACGGTGCGGTCTCGGCTCCATCGGGGCCGGAAGATCCTGCAGCGCAGCCTGTGGCGCATCGCCCTGGAGCGGGGAATCGTGCAGGAGGGGAGGGGGCCGGCATGACCAGCGTCGACCGCTATACCTGCGAGGAGGTCTTTCGCCGGCTGAACGACTTCTTGGACCGGGAGCTCACCCCGGCCGAGACCACGCTGGTGGAAGAGCACCTGAAGACGTGCGCCCAGTGCGCGAGCGAGCACGCCTTCGAGCAGACCGTGCTCGAGGAGATCAAGGAGAAGCTGCGCCGGATCTCCGCCCCCCCGTCCCTGCTGTCGAAGGTCCGGACGATCCTCGACGCGGAGAACGGCGCGTCCTAGGCGCCCGCGAGGGTGAGCGCCGCCCGGAGCGAGGCCACTCGCTCCGGCGGCAGGTGGAACCGCTCGAGCATCCGCGGGGGGAGTGCGTCCAGGCTCGCCTGTAGGGTCCCCACGTCCAGCGACTCCAGCTCCAAGACACCGATCTCCGTGAGCCCGCGGGCCGTCTCCAGCCCGCGGCAGCCGCCGAGCACCGCCTGACGAAACGTGGCGCCCGCCAGGTTGGACCGGGTGAGCACCGCCTGGTTCAAAGCGGCGAGCATGAAGTCGGCGTGGCTCAGGTCGGCCCCGGTGAAGTCGGTCCGGATGAGCACGCTGCAGACCAGCGAGGCGTGCCGCAGCACCGCGTCGGTCAGGTTGGAGAACGAGAGGCTCGCCTCGCTGAGGTCCGTCCCGGTCAGGTTGGCGCCGTGCAGATCGGCGTGGCTCAAATCGGCCCGCGTGAGGATGGCGTCGGAGAAGTCCACGCCCGCCGCGGACGAGAGCCTGAGGGCCGCGCGGGTGAGGTCGGCCCGCCGCAGGCTCGCCCGGCCGAAGATGACGGCCAGGAGCTTCGCATCCACCAGATCCGCCCGGTGCAGGGAGGCCCCGGTGAGCACGGCCCCGCTCAGGTCGGCCCCGGTCAAGAGCGCCCCATCGAGGTTGGCTCCGCTCAGGTCGGCGAGACAGAGGTCCACCCCCCGCAGATCCGCCCCGGAGAGCTCGGCGTTCACTAGGTTGGCGTAGGCACACTTGGCCCCCGCCAGACGCCGGCCGGCGAGCGTGTCGCCCGGCACCTCCACCAACAGATCGCCCGAGACTCGGTGATGGATCGCGGTCATGAGTGCGCTCCCTGTGGAGAGATCCGGCCGCGGGCTCCGCGGCGGACTCCTAACATACGGTCCGGCTCCGATCCGTCGAGTCCCCCCCGCGCGCACACCCCACCCCAGTATCCGACGGGAACTCGCCGCCGGGCCGCCGCATTAGGTGGGGGCATTCCCGGCCGCCTCGGCGGTCGCCCGCAAGAAGACCCGTGCGATAGGAGGCCCCGCGTGGCCGGACCGGAAGTGCAGCGACTCGTCGAAGCCGCCCGCGGTGAGCGCTCCTGGAAGCGCTGGGGGCCCTACCTCTCGGAGCGGCAGTGGGGCACCGTCCGGGAGGACTATTCCGACTACGGCAGCTGCTGGGATTACCTCACCCACGACCAGGCGCGGAGCCGAGCCTACCGCTGGGGAGAGGATGGGCTGCTGGGCATCAGCGACGACCAGTGCCGGCTCGCGTTCGCCCTCGCGCTCTGGAACGGACGGGACCCGATCCTGAAGGAGCGCCTATACGGCCTGACGGGTCCCGAAGGCAATCATGGCGAGGACGTCAAGGAGTGCTACTACTACCTCGACTCCACGCCGACCCACTCCTACCTGAAGGGACTCTACAAGTACCCTCAGGCGGCCTACCCCTACGCGGAGCTCCTCGGCGAGAACCGCCGGCGGGGCATCGGCGGCCCGGAGTACGAGCTGGGGGACACCGGAGTATTCGACGGGGGCCGCTATTTCGATGTCACGGCGGAATACGCCAAGGCGGCGCCGGACGACATCCTGATCCGCATCACCGTCGCCAACCGCGGCCCGGAGGCGGCCGAGCTGCACGTCCTGCCGACCCTGTGGTTCCGCAATACCTGGGCGTGGGGCCGGACCGGCGAAAACTACCCGGCCAAGCCCTCCCTCCGGCGGGACGGGGGCGACGTGGTCGCCGAGCACGTGGACCTCGGGCGCTTCCGCCTGAGCGCGGACGCGGGGCCGGACGGGCGCGCGCCCGAGCTGCTGTTCGCCGACAACGACACCAACACCCAACGCCTCTTCGGGTCGCCCAACCCCACGCCCTACGTGAAGGACGCGTTTCACGAGCGGGTGGTGGGGGGCCGCGAGGACGCGGTCAACGCCGCGGGCACCGGCACCAAGGCCGCGGCCTGGTACCGCCTCACGGTGGGCGCCGGCGAGTCCGTGACCCTCCGCCTGCGGCTCTCGGCGGAGGCGGCCCGTCCCGAGCGCCCCTTCGGGCGCACCTTCGACGCCACGGTGGCCGAGCGGATCGCCGAGGCGGACGACTTCCACGAGGCCGTCACCCCGCCGGGCGCGACCGCGGAGGAGCGCAACGTGCTCAGGCAGGGCCGCGCCGGGCTCCTGTGGAGCAAGCAGTTCTACTACTACGACGTCCCGGAGTGGCTGGCGGGCGACCCGGCGCAGCCGGCGCCACCCGAGTCCCGCAGGCACGGTCGGAACCGCGATTGGATCCATCTGAACAACCGCGACATCATCTCGATGCCGGACAAGTGGGAGTACCCCTGGTACGCCGCCTGGGACCTCGCCTTCCAC
>JBFIUJ010000057.1:0-11403 GCA_041607595.1 Gemmatimonadales bacterium
CCGACCCCTGGAACATCATGTGCTCGAAGAGGTGGGCGAACCCGGTGCGGCCCTTGGGCTCGATCCGGAATCCGATGTTGTAGTAGACCGCCACGGTGACCACCGGGGCCGTCGGGTCGGGCGAGAGCACGACCCGGAGCCCGTTGTCCAGCTTGTGGTAGGCCACCGGGACCTGCAAGCGATCGCCCTGCGCCGCGGCCGTTCCCGCCGCGGCGAGGCCGAGCAGCGCGAGCGCCAGGCCTCGCGCACACCTCGTCCAGCTCATGCCGTGCCTCCGTTTCGTCGTGTCGTGGGCTGCCGGAGCCGTGCATCGCTCCAGAGTACGCTACGGGCGGCGGTCCGCCCGGTTTCGACTCGCGGAGGATAATCGGTCTCGCGCCGCGGTGCCGAGCGTCGCGAGGCGGGGCTCATCGTAGCCGACGGGGTGGCGACGCCACTTGGCGCCAGCCACCCCGTGGACTCGACCGCCCCGCGGTCAGGGACCCGGGGGGATTCCGCCCCGGCCGCCGCCCGCCGGGCCGGCGCCCGGACGAGGCGGGGTCTTGATCGACTCGGGCAGCTTGTCCCACTGCTCCGCGGTCAGGATCTCCCGCACCCGTTTCAGGGCCTCCGTCATGTTGGCCTGGCCCGCCTGGATCCGGGGCCGGATGACCGCCATGAGCCGGATCGGATCGGGACCCGCTCCCGCCTTCTCGATCTCGAGCCGCACCTCCTCGGCCAGCCGGGCGTTGCGGGCGGCCGCCGAGTCCGCCACGACCGTGAGCCGCTCGCGCTGCTCCCCGTTCAGGCCCAGCGAGTCGGCCCGCTCCAGCACCGCGGCGGCCGGGTTCGGTAGCAGCGTCTCGAACCGCGCGAGGAAGTCGCCCCCGCCGCCAATCCCGCGCTGACCCATGCCCGGCCCGCCGAATCCGCCTCGCCCCGCGCCACCCCCCGCACCCCGACCGGCTCCGCGCATCGCGTCGAGCATCCCCTGGCGGCGGTCCGGACCGATCGTGAGCCGCGCCTGGATGCCGATCTGGAACGGAGAGCGGAACGCATTGGCGTTCCCGCCGGTCGCCCCGAATCGCTCGTTCACCGCGTACCGGAAGCTCTGCGTCGCCGGATCGAATCCGGTCACGTAGAGCAGCGTCTGGTCCGGGCGCCCCGGCTGGCCCCAGCCGCGGAGGTTGCCCGACCCGTGGAACAGCTCGTCGAGCCCGCCCAGCAGGTTCACCGTGGTCAGCGAGAGCGACAGCCGCCGGTTGAGGCCCAGCAGGGTCGGCCGGTAGTTGAGCTGCAGGTCGAGCGACGCCTGCCAGGGGCCGGTGCAGCTGTTGCGCTCCGCCACTCGGCCCTGCTGCCGATCGAGGCAGTCCCGCACTCGTCCCGAGGAAGAGGCGAGCAGCTCCCGCATGCCCGACGCCACCTCGGGCTGCGACGCGTCGGCGGGATCGAAGATGAAGGCCCGGTCGTTCCGCGCACCGTCGCCGTTCAGGTCGGAGCCGACCCGCGGGGTGAAGGGCGTGCCGCTGGTGAGCCGTCCGATCGTGGTGAGCTCGAGCGCCGGCCCGAACGGCCAGGTGACCGAGGCGAGGAAGGCGTGCCGCCGCTCGAAGTCGCTGGTGGCCCACTCCCGCCCGTTCGGGTCCCCGCCGGTGGTCGGCGCG
Source organism: Gemmatimonadales bacterium (assembly GCA_041607595.1). Taxonomy (GTDB): domain Bacteria; phylum Gemmatimonadota; class Gemmatimonadetes; order Gemmatimonadales; family GWC2-71-9; genus JBFIUJ01. The sequence goes on from JBFIUJ010000057.1 coordinate 1,647, forward strand.
GAGAACCCCTGGGCCGCCGAGCAGCAGGAGAAGGACGACTGGTCCCTCGCCCGGCTGAAGGTGTACGAGGTCTGCACCAGCGCGCCCCGACCGGTGATGCCGTTGAGCGACACGGTGATCTGCTTGGTGTCCGATTCGAGGTCCGACCCGATCACGAAGACCTGGCCGTACGCCGGGTCACGCCGAGAGCCCGCCAGGCCCACGGCGCCGGTGCCGGGATCGATGCCCGCCGGGTCCACGAACACGGGCCGCCCGGCCTCGCTCGACAAGGTGAACCGGGGCGAAGCGACGAGGTTGCGGTCCGCGAACCCGAACTGCCGGATGCCCCGGGCGTAGCTCCCATCCACCGAGAGCCGGAACAGCGCGCTCAGGCTGCGCTGCACGCCGAGGGAGGCGCGCCATGCGCGGGGCGCCTCGAAGTCCCCGGCGAAGACCGTCGCGTTCGGGCTCGCCAGCGCGAACGAGGGGCCCCCGGCCAGGCACGAGGTGGGAATCGCGCCCGCGTCCCCGTAGGCCCCCCAGTCCGGCGCCGGGGTGCCCGCGCGGATGCAGACGATCTGCGACTCGGTGGTGCCCAGCCCGGTGGCGTTCTGGACCGAGGCGCTGAGCGAGGTGGGGACCGGGCTCCGGAACTCGCCGATCCCGCCCCGGATCACGTAGCGCGGCGGAGCGCCCGCGGGCATTCCGGGAGTCCAGGTGAAGCCGGCCCGCGGGCTCAGGTGCCATTCGCCGGGAAGCCGATCGGTGCGGAGGCCGAACCGGGACTCGAGGTCGGCATTGCGGACCGGCGCGTCGCCGAAGCTCGACCCCTCCAGCCGCACCCCGTAGGTCAGCTGCAGGGCCGGCGTCGCGCGCCACACGTCGGCCAGGTACGCGGCGTAGCCGTAGGCCTGGGCCGGTCGCGCCGAGGGCGTGAGCGTGCGGCTGAAGCTCGCGGGTCGGCCGGCCTCGAGATCCTCGAGCGAGTTGTAGCGGAAGCTGCCGAAGCGGTTCAGCGCGGTCACATCGGTGGGGCGGCTCACGTTGAAGAGCCCGCCCAGCTTGATCCGGTGCCGCCCGTTCCCGGAGATCCAGGAGAGCTCGTCGGTCGCCTCGAAGCTCGTGCTGCTGGACTGCTGCGGCATCGCGATGTTGCCGCCGAACGAAAGCGCGGTGACGCTCCGCGCGCCGTCCGAGAGCTCGGACGCCACCTGGACCCGCCCCTCCGGCAGCCGGACGTAGGGGTCCGCCGTCCGGTCCGAGGTGGAGAGATAGGCCCGGGCCTCGTGGATGAGCTGGGTGCCGAACCGGGACGCGAGGGACATCATCACGCCGCCGCCCGAAGTCTCCATCGTCCCGCCGGTCTGGGGCAGCGCCAGCGGGCTGAGCCGGCTCGGCGCCTGGGTCGTGCCGCGCCAATCGCCCCGCAGGGTGAGGGTGTGGGCGCCGCTCAGGATGTAGTCGAAGCGCAGCAGCGCGCTCAGGTTGTCGTTGGCCCGCGCGTCTCGCACGCCGGCCTGCATGCCGGGAACGCCGGCCGAGGCGAGGATCCCCAGGAATCGCGCCACCGAGTCCGGATGCACGCCCAGCCGCTCGAGCGTCGCGGCATTGGCCGAGAGCAGCGACTCGAGGCGGTCGTCCCGGAACTGCCCCTGCAGGGCGCCGAACACGAACAGCCGGTCCCGCGCGATCGGACCGCCCAGGCCGCCGCTCATGCGGTGCTGGGTGAAGGCGCCGCCGAACCCTCCGGCCGGATCGCCGCTCACCGAGAGGTCGTCGTCCCGGAGCGTGTAGGTGGAATTGCCCTGCACCACGTTGGTCCCGCTGCGGGTGGTCGAGGCGACGAGCCCGCCGCTGAACTGCCCCCGCGCCACGTCGTAGGTGTTGGTCACGACCCGGGTGGACCGGATCGCCTCCTGCGGGACCGAGGCGCCGCCGAACGTGAGGCCGTCCAGCTGGATCGCGTTGGCGCTCGGGCGCTGGCCGGCGACGGAGAACGCCGCGGACGTGCTGTCGGTCCCCTCCAGCCCCACCACGCCCGGGACCAGCGTCGCCAGGATGTTGAAATCGGTGGGGTCGATCGGGAGCCGCGCCACCTGCTCGGGCGACAGCTGCCGCTCGGTCGAGCCGGGCGTCGGCAGCTCGGGCACCCGGAGGGGGGTGCGCTGCCCGCGGACGGTGATCTCCTCCAGGGCGAAGCCCTGCGAGGCCAGGCGGACGCTCCACACCAGCCGGTCCTCGTCCGCCTGGCGCACGATGGTGCCCTGCTGCGGCGTCATCCCGACCGCCCGCGCGGCCATCTGATACTGGCCGCCTCCGTCCGGGAACAGGATCGTATAGCGACCCCGGCGGTCGGTGCGCGCGGCGCGGGTGATCTGCGTCTCGAGCGAGGTCGCCTGGACCACGGCCTCCTCCAGCGGCTCGCCGTCCGGCCCGGCCACGACCCCGGTGATGATGTCGGTCGTGGCGCCGACCTGCGCGGCGACGGCCGTCGGGACGGCCAGCGCGACGAGTGCGAGGCCGAGGGTGGCGATCCGGGTCACGGGCACTCCTTGGGTCTCCATTGGGACCGGCCGCGGGGGGGGGCCACACCGTCTCGACCGACTCCTCCCTACGGCCCGGACCGGTGCCGCGTTGAGCGAGCCGAGTTGCAGACGACGAGCCGTGCGGTAGGTTAGCCGGCGCATCGGCATTCCCCCCGCAGGAGCTTCGCATGTCGCTCGCCCCCGCCCCGCTCGTGCTCGTCGCCTGGCTCGTCGCCACGGCTCCCGCCGTCCGGGCGCAGCAGCCCTGCGAGCCGCCGGCCGGGGTCAGGGCGATGCACGTGTCGCCCGGTGGGGACTTGGCCGCCCGGCCGCTCCTCGGCCCCTCGACCGTGGACTCGATCGGCGTCTACGGCGGGTGGCTGCACGGGCGGCCCGGCGGACTCGTGGCGGAGCACCGCCACGATGGCGCGGAGGAGATGCTGTGGATCACCTGCGGGGAGCTGCGCCTGCGGCTCGATGGGCGGGACCTCGACCTGGTGCCGGGCTCGGCCGTCCGGATCCCCGCCGGCGCGCCCCACTCGGTCGAGGCGGGTGCCCGGGGGTTCGTCGCGGTGCAGGTCTATCGTCCGGGGACCCCCGGTCTCCGCTTCTACGGCTGGCCGCCTGCGCCCTGAGCCCGGCCAGCCGCTGGCGACCTTCAGACGGCATTCCCGGCGTCTTCATGGCCGCCGTGGCTTCCTCCGGTGCCGCATCCACTCCCATGCATCGGAGGGTCGCCATGCGCGCTCCGCTCTGGATCGGTTTCGCGCTCCTCGCCATCCCGCCCGTGTCCGACGCTCACGCCATCCCCGCCTTCGCCCGGCGCCACCGGGTGAGCTGCCAGCTCTGCCACAACGTCGTGCCGGCGCTCACAGCATTCGGCGAGCGCTACGCCGCCAACGGCTTCCGGATGGCGCCGGGCGAGGAGGCGCCCAATGCGATCGCGACGGGAGACGAGCTGCTTTCCCTCCCCGGCGACCTGCCGCTCGCGATCCGGCTCGACGCCTACGTGCAGCTCTACGCGGGCGATCGCGCCGTGGCCGACTTCCAGACGCCCTACGGCCTCAAGCTCCTCTCCGGGGGGCCGATCTCGAAGAGCTTCTCCTATTACGTCTACGCGTTCCTCTTCGAGCGGGGCGAGGTCGGGGGGGTCGAGGATGCGTTCCTCTTCGCCAACGACATCGGCGGCCAGCCGATCGACCTGGCGATCGGCCAGTTCCAGGTTTCCGATCCGATGTTCAAGCGGGAGCTGCGGCTCGAGTTCGAGGACTACGCCGTGTACCGGGCGCGGGTGGGCGACGTGCCGGTGGACCTGACCTACGACCGTGGGCTCTATGCCACCGCCGACGCCGCCGGCTTCACCCTCTCGGCGGAGCTGGTGAACGGGAATGGGCGGGGCGAGGCGGATGAGGAGCGCCGGTTCGATGGCGACGCGCCCAAAAACCTGTTCGTCCACCTGAGCCGGGATCTGGTCGAGGGTATCCGGCTGGGCGTCTCCGGCTACTACGGGCGCACGACCGCCGAGACCGCTCGGAACCGCACCACCATGCTCGGGGCCGACGCCACCTTCGCCCGGGGGCCGCTCGAGCTGAACGTCCAGGTGCTCCACCGGGAGGACGACGCGCCGACCTTCACGCCCGGCGAGCCCGAGGTCTCCCTGGACGGCGGCTTCGCCGAGCTGTTGGTGCGGCCGGCTGGCAGCCGGTGGTACGGCTTCGCCCTCTACAACCACGTCGAGACCGACCGACCGCTTCTCGATGTCCGCCTGGGCGGCCCGGCCGACGTGCGCCGCTACCGGACGGCCTCGGCCGGCGTGGGCCGGTTGCTCCAGCGCAACCTCCGCATCACCTTTGAGGGGTGGTACGACCTCGACCGGGAGGATACGCGATGGACCGTCGGCTTCGTGTCGGCCTTCTGATTGCCGCGCTGGCCGGCGCCGCGGCGCCCGTCTCCGCGGCAGCACAGAGCCGAGATTCCCTTCCGCCGGGGGTGACGCCGAAGCTGGTGACTCAGGGCAAGGCCCTCTTCGCCGGCAAGGCGCTCTGCGCCGCATGCCACGGCCCGGACGGCGCCGGGGCTCTCGCCCCGAGCCTGATCGACACGACCTGGCTCCACAGCAAGGGCAGCTACCTTGAGATCGTCGCCCAGATCAAGAGCGGGGTCGAGGGCAAGGACTCCAAGAGCGGCGTCGTGATGCCGCCCATGGGCGGCGCCCGCCTCTCGGAGGACGAGGTCAAGGCGGTCGCGGCCTACGTCTGGCGGATCAGCCGGCCCCACACCGAGTGACCCCCACCCCGGTCGGCCTCGCGCCGGCCGGGCCCGAACCGTGATCGCCGCCGGGCCTCGCCCGTCGTGCCCAGCCCCCAGCACATCGGAGACCGCATGCGCTCGCTCGCCCTCGTCCTGCTCCTCGCCGTCGTCGCCGCGCCCATCGCCCTGGCCCAGGACGCGAAGAAGGAGCGGCCGGCCACCTGGAAGATCCGGCTCGATCGCCCGGGACCGGACTCGGCCGTGGCCCTCCAGACCATGCCCCCGGGGTGGCACGTCACCACCGGGCCGGCGGCGATCCTCTACGATCCGGCCTGGACCGCCAAGGGCGCCTTCGGCGTCACCGCGAAGATCCACCTCTTCCCCGGTCACCGGCCGGAAGGCTACGGCGTCTTCCTCGGCGGGAAGGACCTGGACGGCACCGGCCAGTCGTACCTCTACTTCCTGCTGCGGAAGGACGGCCGCTATCTGGTGAAGCACCGCGCCGGGGCCGAGACCCACACGATCGTCCCCTGGACCGAGCACGCCGCCGTGGTCAAGCACGAAGGCGAGGGGACGGTCACCAACGTGATCCAGGTCGACGCCGGCGCCCAGGAGGTCGTCTTCTCGGTCAACGGCCAGCGCGTCACGGCCCTCCCCCGCGCGCAGGCGGCGGTGGACGGCCAGGTCGGGCTCCGGGTGAACCACGGGCTCGACCTGCACGTGACCGAAGTGACCGTGACACCGAAGCGCTGACCAGTACCGCGGCACGACGCGCGCGGGCGCTCCTTCGGGGGCGCCCGTCGCGCGTCCGGGCTAGGCGAAGGTGGCGACGACGAAGGTGTGATCGGAGGGAGACGGCAGGGCGCGCGGCGCGCGGTCGATCTCGCAGGCCGTGCATCGCTCCGCCAGCGCGGCGGTCGCGTAGACGTGGTCGATCCGCCAGCCGAGGTTGCGCTTCACCGGGTCGGGCAGGCGGTAGTCCCAGAAGGTGTAGTGCTTCGGTCCCTCGGTGAACTTCCGGAAGAGGTCGGTCCAGCCCCAGGCGGTCAGGCGGGCCAACGCCGCGATCTCGTCGGGGTGGTGGCCCACCTTGCCGGCGTGGCGCTTGCTGTTGTAGACGTCGTCCGGCGTCGGCGCGATGTTGATGTCGCCCAGCCAGACGACCGGATCGGTGGGCGCGAAGCGCTCCCCGACCCATCGCCCGAACCGCTCGAGCCACTCCAGCTTGTAGCTGAACTTGTCGGTCCCGACCTCCGTGCCGTTGGGCACGTAGGTGTTGATCACGGTCACCTCTCCGAGGCGGCCGGCGATGAGCCGGCAGTCCTCCGGCCAATCGGGATCGCCAAACCCTCGGCTCACGCTCTCGAGCGGCGCCCAGCTCAAGAACGCGACGCCGTTCCGCGCCTTCTGCCCGTGCACCTCCACCTCCCAGCCGGCCTCCCGAAAGGCGTCCGCGGGGAACTCCTCGTCCGCCACCTTGGTCTCCTGCAGCGCCAGCAGGTCGGGCCGGTGCTCGGCCAACCAGTTGAGGACGATGTCGAGTCGGCTGCGGATGGAGTTGGCGTTGAAGGTGGCGAGCTTCACCGATCGGTCGCTCCGGAGCGGGGGTCGCCGCGAAAGGGTAGCCCGGTAAGGGCTCGCCCGCCACGTGGGACGGAGATCTTGCTGAGCGGCGCCGCCCCGCGTAGCGTCCCTCCCTCATGGATCTCATTCTCTTCCGCGACCTCGCCATCGCGGTCCTGATCGGCGCCTTGGTGGGCCTGGAGCGCGAGCGGCAGGACGCCCCCGAGAAGGAACACCGGATCGGCGGGCTCCGGACCTTCACCCTCTTCGCGCTGGCGGGCGCGCTGTCCGCCTGGCTCGCGCGGGAGACCGGGGCGCACTGGATCTTCGCCACCACGGTGGCAGCGGTCGCCGCGCTGGTCCTGGCGAGCTACGTGCTGCTGGTCGGCTCCGGCAAGGCCACCGCCGGCCTCACCACCGAGATCGCCGCCGTGACCGTGACCCTGCTGGGCGGGGTCACGCTCTACGGGTATCCGCAGGTGGCCGTCGCGGTCGCGATCGTGGTCTCGGCCCTGCTCGCGCTCAAGCAACCGCTCCACGGCCTGGCCCACCGCATCGGCGAGGACGACTTGCTCGCCGGGTTGAAGCTGCTCTTCGCCTCGTTCATCGTCCTGCCGCTCCTGCCCGATCGCGCCATCGACCCGCTCGGCGCGCTCAACCCCTACGGCCTGTGGCTCCTGGTCGTGCTGATCAGCGCGCTCTCGCTGGTGGGCTACGCGGCGGTGCGGATGCTGGGCGCGGGAGTCGGGACGGCGCTGACCGGCACCTTCGGCGGCCTCGTCTCCTCGACCGCGGTCACCCTCAGCTTCGCTCGGCGGAGCAAGGTGGAAGGCCACGACGACGCGCTGGCCGCGGGGATACTGCTCGCCTGGACGGTGATGTTCGCCCGGGTGACCGTGATCGCGGCGCTGGTGCAGCCGGCGCTGGTGCCCCCGCTGCTCGTCCCCATCGGCGGAATGGGCCTCCTCACGGCGGGCCTGGCCCTCTGGTCGCTCCGCCGGGCCCGGACCTCGGGAGCGGCCGAGGACGTGGACGTGCCGCTCACGAACCCCTTCAGCCTGGCCTCGGCCATCCGAGTGGCGCTCGCCTTCGCCGTCGTGCTGGTGGTGGTGAAGCTGGTGGAGCGGTATCTGCCCAACGAAGGGCTCTACCTGGTCGCGGCGGTGGCGGGGCTCACCGACGTGGACGCGATCACGGTCTCGCTCGCGCGCTTCGTGGCCGACGGCGGGGCGTCGGCGCTCGCCGTGCAGGCGATCGTCCTGGCGGTGTTCTCGAACACGATCGTGAAGGGCGGGATGGTGGCGACGCTGGGCTCGAAGGAGATCAGGCGCCCGGTGCTGCTGGCGACGGGATTCGTGATCGTGGCGGGAGGGGTGGCGCTGGCGGTGGGGTGAGGGCCGGAGACGGCTGCGGCGCTGGTGCTAGCTTGGACCCTTGACTCTCAGCTCTCGACTCTCGACGCCAATGGCCAGGGACGGAATCGAACCGCCGACACCGTGATTTTCAGTCACGTGCTCTACCAACTGAGCTACCTGGCCCGGGGCGCGTGAATATAGGGGGCCGGCCGAGTGCCGCCAAGGCCCGCCCCCGCCCGCAGTTGACCCGTCCCCCCACCGCGCCTTCCTTCCAGGCTCCTTCCCGCGGAGCGGCCGTGCGATGAGCGTCTGGGACCAGATTGCCCGCGAGATCGAGGAATTCACCGCAGGAATCCGGGACCTTCCGGTGGTCCGCCCCACGAGCCCCGCCGAGATCCGCGCCGACCTCGAGCCCCGCTACGACTTTGCCGGCCCCATCGCGCTCGACGTCGTCGTGCGGGACGTCATGCGGCTCCTGCGCACCTGGCAGGTGCAGGTCACCCACCCCCGCTACTTCGGGCTCTTCAACCCCTCGGTCCATCCGGCCGGCATCGCGGCGGACACGCTGGCCGCGCTCTACAACCCGCAGCTCGCGGCGTGGTCTCACTCGCCGGCCGCGTGCGAGCTCGAGCGGCTCGCCCTCCGCCACTACGCCGCCGCCCTCGGCTTCGATCCGGACCGGAGCGCGGCGAGCTTCACCAGCGGCGGCGCCGAGGCCAACCTGCAGGCCGCCCTCGCCGCGCTCGCTCACCTCCATCCCGAGACCGGTCCCCGCGGCGTGGCCGCCCTCGCCGGCCGGCCGGCGATCTACCTCTCGGGCGAGAGCCATCATTCCTTCGTGAAGATCGCCCGCATGGCCGGGCTGGGGACCGAGGCGGTCCGGGAGGTGCCCGTCTCCGACCGCTTCGTCATGGATCCCGCGGCGCTCGCCCGCGCGATTCGGGAAGACCGCTCCGAGGGGCTCACCCCGCTCCTGGTCGTGGGCACCGCCGGCACCACGGCGGCCGGCACGGTGGATCCGCTCCCCGAGCTGGCCGAGATCGCGGCGGCGGCCGGCGCCTGGTTCCACGTGGATGCGGCGTGGGGCGGGGCCGCAGTGCTCTCCGAGCGCCTCCGCCCGGCCCTCGCCGGGATCGAGCGGGCGGACTCGGTCACCTGGGACGCCCACAAGTGGCTGTCCGTGCCCATGGGCGCCGGCATGTTCTTCTGCCGTCACCCCGAGGCGGTCGGCCGGGCGTTCGGCTCCTCGACCTCCTACATGCCGCAGGGCATCCCGGGCGCGGACGACCCCTACGCGGTCACCGCGCAGTGGACTCGTCGCGCGATCGGGCTCAAGGTCTTCATGACGCTCGCCACGCTCGGCCGCGACGGCTATCGGACCCTGATCGACCGCCAGGCCGACATGGGAGACCGCCTGCGCGATCGGCTGGCGGCAAGGGGATGGGACGTGGTGAACCAGACCCCGCTGCCGGTCGTCTGCTTCAGCCGACCGGAGATCCGCTCCGGATCGGTCTCCGCCTCCGCGATCCTTGAGCGCGTCTACGCCCGGGGACGGGTGTGGATCTCGGAGGTGCTGCTGGGCGGCGGCGGAGGGGTCCGCGCCCTCCGCGCCTGCATCACCAGCTTCCGCACCGAGGAGGCCGACCTGGATTGCCTGATGGAGGAGCTGGACGCTTCGTGGCCCGCCGCATGAGCCTTGCCCGCCGTCCCGCTGCGCGTTAGCGTGGAGCCGTGAGGCCATGGAACCCGTCCCGTGGAGCTCCCCCACGATTCTCCTGGTCCCCGCCAACCCTTGACCGATTCCGCGACGCCCGAGAAGGCGCGAGTGCTCTCGCGCGACCTGTCGCTGTTCCTGGTCCAGTTTTCCATCGCGCTCAGCAAGACCAAGACGTATCCGCCGGACCATCCCGCGCTCCGGGGCGCCGTCACCACCGCCGCGCAGCGGCTCGCCAGCCTGTTCACCAGCCGAGCCTCGCTCACCATCGGCATCGCCAAGCGCCAGCTGCTGATCGAGGGCGCCGCCACCGACGCCGGCAACGGCATTCTCCGAGACTTGGCCTACCGGCTCCACCGACACCAGCTCGG
>JBFIUJ010000058.1:0-10901 GCA_041607595.1 Gemmatimonadales bacterium
ACGGCTTCCAGCTCTTCCAGCACGAGCGCCGGATGAAGATGACCCGCCAGGAGGTCGTCCAGGAGCACAAGGAGACCGAGGGCGACCCGCTGGTGAAGAGCCGGATCCGGAGCGTGGCGCAGGCACTCGCGCGCCGGCGGATGCTGCAGCAGGTGGCGATGGCGGACGTCGTGGTCACCAACCCGACGCACATCGCGATCGCCCTGCGGTACGATCCGCTGAGCACTCCGGCCCCCATCGTGCTCGCCATGGGCGAGCGCAAGCTGGCCGAGCGGATCAAGGCGATCGCGCGGAAGTCCGGGGTTCCGACCGTCGAGAACAAGCCACTCGCACGGGCCCTGTTGGCCACCGGCGTCGTGGGGAAGGCCATCCCGCCGGCGCTCTACGCGGCCGTGGCCGAGGTGCTCGCCTTCGTCTATCGCCGCCGGGGGGTCATGCCCCAGGCCCCGGCCGGGGTGCGCGCCCGGGGAGGGGTGGCTAGATGACGGTCGCGGGCTCGGCCATGGCGTCGGCGGTGCGTCCGTCGGGAACCGCCCGGGGGGCGCCGCTCGCCAAGGGTCGCGGGGGCGTGGTCGTGGGGGCGGCCAAGCCGTCGTTCCGGCTCTCGCCGACGGCGGAGACCTGGCTCGCCCTCGGCGTCGTGGTCATCGTGGCGCTGCTGGTGGTGCCCCTGCCCGCCATGATGCTGGACGCGCTCCTCGCCCTCAGCATCGCGCTCTCGATCGTGGTCTTGCTGGTGACCCTCTCGACTGCGGACCCGATCGACTTCAGCATCTTCCCGAGCCTGCTGCTCCTCCTGACGCTCCTGCGGCTGGGGCTCAACGTGAGCAGCACCCGGCTCATCCTGAGCGAGGGGCACGCCGGCAAGGTGATCGACGCCTTCGGCGGGTTTGTGATCGGGGGGAACGTCGTCGTCGGGCTGGTGATCTTCCTGATCCTGGTGGTGATCAACTTCATGGTGATCACCAAGGGCGCCGGCCGCATCGCCGAGGTGGCGGCGCGCTTCACGCTCGACGCGATGCCGGGCAAGCAGATGGCGATCGACGCCGACCTGAGCGCCGGCCTGATCGACGAGCACGAGGCGCGCCAGCGCCGCCAGGACGTGGCCCGGTACGCCGACTTCTACGGCGCGATGGACGGCGCCGCGAAGTTCGTGCGGGGCGACGCCGTGGCGGGCCTCGTCATCACGGGAATCAACCTGCTGGGCGGGTTCGTCATCGGCATGGCCCAGCAGGGGCTCAGCGCCGGGGACTCGCTCCGTCGCTACAGCTCCCTCAGCGTGGGCGACGGCCTGGTCTCCCAGATCCCGGCCCTGATCGTCAGCACCGCCGCCGGCATCATCGTCACCTACAGCACGATGAGCCCGAGCATGGGGCCGGCGCTCGCGAGCCAGCTGACCCGCCATCCCCGCGCCATCGGCATGGCCGCGTTCATCCTGGGCGCCATGGCGCTGGTGCCGGGCCTCCCGACCCTGCCGTTCCTGGTCCTGGCCGGGGCCGCCGGCGGGATCGCCTACCGGGCGCAGCAAAGGCAGGACTCCGAGGCCGAGATCGCAGCCCTCCCGGCGCCGACCACCACGACCCTGCCGGAGTCCGGCGCCCCGATGCGGGAGCTGCTCCAGGTGGAGCCGCTGGAGGTCGAGGTCGGGTACGCCCTGGTGCCGCTGGTGGACGAATCGCAGCGCGGCGACCTGCTGCAGCGGATCGGGATCATGCGGAAGCAAGTCGCGGTCGAGCTCGGCATCGTGGTGCCGCCGGCCCGCATCCGGGACAACATCCAGCTCCCGGCCACCGAATACGCCATCAAGCTGCGCGGCGTCCGGGTCGCCTCGGGCGAGGTCCTCCCCCGCTACCTGCTGGCCCTCAACACCGGCGGCACGGCGCTGCCGGTGGACGGCATCCAGACCGTGGATCCGACCTTCGGCATCCCCGGGGTTTGGATCACCCCGGACCGCCGGGTGGAGGCGGAGGCCAACGGCTACAGCGTGGTCGAGGCGCAGACCGTCCTCGCCACCCATCTGATGGAGACTATCAAGCGTCACGCGGCGGACCTGCTCACCCGGCAGAACGTCCGCGAGCTGCTCGACGGCCTCAAGGAGACCCATCCCGCGCTGGTGGACGAGGCGATCCCGGGCAAGCTCTCGCTGGGGACCGTGCACCGCGTGCTGCAGCGCCTGCTCAAGGAGAGCGTCCCGATCCGCGACCTGGTCACGGTGCTGGAGACGCTGTCCGATGCGGCCGAGACGACCAAGGACGCCGAGGTGCTGACCGAGCACGTACGGCGCTCCCTGTCCTCGGTCGTGGCGCACCTCTACCAGGATGCGGACGGCACCATCCGCGGCATCACCCTGGGCCCCCGCCTCGAGGCGGCCCTCATGGTGCTCTTCAGCCCACGCGCGGCCAAGGAGGGCGTCCGACCGCTCGAGCCGGACGAGCTCACCGCCGTGCTGCGCACCTTGAACGACCTCGTCGCGTCCACCAAGCGCGACGGGCGCCAGCGGCCCGTGATCACCCCGCCCGCGCTGCGGGTGGGGGTCCGGCGCCTCATCGAACCCATCCTGCCGCAGGTCCCCGTGGTGTCTCTCGGGGAGCTGCCGGCGCAGATGCCGATCCAGAGCCTCGTGACCTGGGAGCTGCCCCGTGCCAATTGAAACGCTGACCGGCGAACACATGCCGAGCCTCCTGGCCCGCGCCCAGCAGCTGCTGGGCCCCGACGCGGTGATCCTGCAGGTCCGCCGGACCGGATCGGGACCCTCGCTCGAGCTCGTCGCCTGCGACCACGCGAGCGCAGCCGCCTTCCGTCCTTCGGCTCCGCCGCCGGCCGGCCCCGAGTTCGGGAGCCTGCTCCGGCGCGAGCTGGCTCATCCCGCGGTCCCCGCGCGGCCGGCGCGCGCGGCTACACCCGCCGAGCGCACGGGCATTCGGCCCGGCAGCGCGGCCGCACGGCTCCCCGACGTGGCTCGGCCTCAGGCAGGCCCCGCTCGCCCGGCCACCCCGGTGGCCCCGGCCCGTCCGGCGGTCCCGGTCCGTCCGGTGGCCCCGGCTCGGCCGGCCGCTCCGGCTCGGCCGACCGCTCCCCAGCGGTCCGCGGCGCCGTCGCGTCCGCGGGTGCCTGTCCTGGCGGAGGAGACGGCGGCGGCCGAGCATCCGGAGCTCTTCGCGATGGTTCCCGCGGACCGGCGCGCCCTGCGCCGTGGCCCGCTGGTGATCGCGCTGGTGGGGCCGACCGGGGCGGGCAAGACCACCACCATCGCGAAGCTCGCGACGAGCGCGGAGGTCTTCCGCAACAGCCGGGTGGGCCTGCTCGGGCTGGACACCTATCGGGTCGGCGCGGTGGAGCAGCTCAAGACCTACGCGGAGATCGGGCGGATGCCGATGGAGGTGGTCTACGTCGAGGACGAGCTCCCGGGCGCGCTCAAGCGGTTGGCGGCCTGCGATGTCGTCCTGGTGGACGTGCCCGGCCGCGGCCCGCGCCAGCGGCGCGACACCGAGGTGGTGCGCGAATGGCTGGGGCGGATCGGGCCGTCCGAGGTGCACCTGACCCTGCCGGTCGGCCTGCAGCCGGCCCTCACCCGGCGGATCGCGGAGGAGTTTCGGTCACTGCGGGTGACGCACCTGCTCGCCACCAAGCTGGACGAGTGCCCCGACGACTGGACGGTGTTCGACCTGGCGACCGAGCTGGGACTGCCGATGCGGTGGGTGACGGACGGGCAGGAAGTGCCCCGCGACCTGCGGTCCGCGCTCGCGCGGGTGGCCGCGGCGCGCGAGCGTCCTGTCCAGGCCCGGACCCTCTTCGCCGCCGGGGGCGTCGCATGAAAGACCAGGCGGCCCTGCTCCGGGAGATGATGGCGACGGCCCGGGCCCGTCCGGAGCCCGCGCCGGTCACCGGCCCGCCGACCATCGTGGTGGGGAGCGGCAAGGGCGGGGTGGGGAAGTCCCTGGTGTCGGCGCTCCTCGCCGCCGCGCTCGCCCGCGGCGGACGGCGGGTGCTGCTGGTGGACGGCGACCAGAACCTGGGCAACCTCCACGTCCTCCTGGGCGTGCGGCCCACGATCCGGCTGGAGGCCCTGCTGCAGGGCGACATCGCGCCGGCCGAGTTGCTCCAGCCGGTGATCGAGAACCTCTGGCTGCTGCCAAGCGACTCCGGGGCGGAAAGCCTCTACGGGCTGGGCGCGACCGATCGCGCCCGCCTGCACCACCGGCTGAGCGCGCTGTACGACGAGTTCGACGCGGTGGTGGTGGACGCGGGGGCTGGCCTGGAGAGCGTGGTGCGGGTCAGCACCATGCGGGCCACTCGGCTGCTGGTGGTCACGGCGCCGGAGCCCACGGCGCTGACCGATGCCTACGCGCTGATCAAAATCGTGAGCGTGCAGGTGCCGGACCTCCCGATCGACGTGCTGGTGAACCGTACGATGACCGACGACGAGGGGCGCTCCTCGTTCGAGAAGCTAGCCACGGCGAGCGAGCGGTTCCTCCGCCGTGGCCTGCGGTACCTGGGCGCGGTGCCCGAAGAAGCGACCATGCGGCAGGCGGCGCGCGACCCGCGCCAGCTGCTCCAGCCCGATGGCGGGAGCCCGGCCGCGCAGACCCTCACGACGATCGCCGCCGAGCGGCTCGACCTCCCCCCCGCCGTCCGGCTGGTTGGCTGAGGCAGGCCCGAAAGGAGCAGACACCAATGACCGTGACCGACGCCCTCTGGAAGCGATACCGGGATGAGGGGGATCCCGATGCGCGTGCCGAGCTGCTGAACTGCTACCTCGGCCTGGTGCACCACAGCGCCCGAGAGATCGCGGGCCGGATCGGCAACACGGTAGAGCTCGACGACCTCGTGAGCGCGGGCACGCTGGGGCTGGTGAAGGCCCTGGAGAGCTTCGAGCTCGAGCGCGGGCTCGCCTTCAGCACCTACGCGGTGCGCCGCATCAAGGGGTCGATCCTCGACGAGCTGCGCAGCCTCGACTGGCTGCCCCGCTCGGCCCGCGCCCGCGGGCGCCAGATCGCCGCGGCGGTGGCCGAGCTGGAGAGCAAGCTCGAGCGGCCGGCCGAGCCCCGCGAGGTCGCCGGCGCGCTCGGCATCGACCTCTCCACGTTCTGGAAGTGGCGGGAGGACATGACCGGCGGCCTGACCGTGCCGCTCGACGGCTCCGCCGGGGACGACCACGGCTCCGCCACGCTGGAGGAGACCCTGGCCGACCCCGAGGCGCCCCGTCCGGACGAGATGGTCACCCGGGAGGAGGGCATGGCCGCGGTCCGCGACGCGATCGGGAAGCTCCCGCCGCGGGAGCGCACCGTGCTCGCCCTCTATTACTACGAAGAGATGAACCTCAAGCAGATCGCGGAGGTCCTCCACGTCACCGAGTCACGGGTCTCCCAGATCCGCACCCAGGCGCTGAAGCGGCTGAAGGGCCAGTTCACGCTCATGGAGCAGGTCCGGCCGTGAGCCGGCGAACCTGGTGGGCCGTCGGGCTGGTGGCGGGCACCCTGGTCCTGGGCTCGGGGGTCGAGCTGCCGCGGCTGCCCTCGCCGCCCGCGATGCGGCTGCCGACCCTGGCGCGCCCCTCGCTTCCCGCAGTCGCGCTGCCGGCCCTGCCGTCGGGCTCGCTCGTCGCCCTGACGGCGATGTTGGGGGGGGTGCTGGCCCTGCTCGCCGTCCGGCAGCGTCGGCGGGACCGGGTGAGCACCGCGCAGGTGCTGGCCCGCCGAGGTTGCCCGCCGGAGCAGATCGCCCGCGACACTCGGCTCTCCCGGGACGCGTTGCGGCTCCTCCTCCTGCGCGGCCGGGGCTGACGGGCGGGAAGGGATTGCCGCCCGGCCGGTCAAGGGTGCCGGTTCGGGGTCTCCGGCAGAACCCGTAACACCATATATAACAACAATATAGAGCGTCGTGCCGAGCGGCACGACGCTTGCCTTTCGGGGGGTGGACGCAGGATCTGCCGGGGAGGGTCTATGCCATTGCGGGGCATCGTCAACACCGCGCGCACGCTGTCGTACTACACGCGGCTCCAGGAGCTCACCGCCAACAACTTGGCGAACGTCTCGAGCGACGCGTACAAGCGCGACCGCCTCACGGCGCGCAGCCTGGAGGGCGGCGGCCATCCGGTGCCGGTGCAGCAGGTGGATCTCACCCAGGGGACCCTGCGGGAGACCGGCCGGCCGCTCGACATCGCGATCGACGGCGCGGGCTTCCTCGTGGTCGGTACCGCGGCGGGAGAGCGCCTCACCCGCGCGGGATCGCTGCAGCTCGATGCCGCCGGCCGGCTCACCGACCACCACGGCGACCCGATCCTCGGGGAGAAGGGCCCGATCGCGATCTCCGGCGCCCAGCTCGAGATCCGGGGCGACGGGACCGTGCTGGTGGACGGAGCCGAGGTGGACCGGCTCCGGCTCGTAACCGTGCCCGACCCGACCCGGCTCTTGAAGGAAGGCTACGGCCGCTTCGTGTCCGACGAGGCCACCGTGCCCCCGCCGCCGGCCACCCGGCTCCGGCAGCACGCGGTCGAGGATGCCAACATCGATCCGATGACCGGCATGGTGGACCTCGTGATGATCCAGCGCGCCTACACCGCCAACGTGGACGCCCTGCGCGCCATGGACGGCCTGCTCAGCACCATCACCAACGACGTGGGACGGGTGGGCTAGACCCGCCCCCTCGGGAGACACGACGACCATGAATCCAGGCCTTCGGACGTCCGCCAGCGGCATGCTGGCCCAGCAGAAGATGGTGGACGTCATCGCGAACAACCTCGCCAACGTCAACACGACGGGCTTCAAGCGGAGCCGGGTGAGCTTCGAAGACGTGCTCTACGAGACGGTGCAGGGCCCCCGCACGGTGAATGCCCAGAGCGGCGAGACCGTGAGCGCAGTGCAGATCGGCAAGGGCGTGCGCCTGGCGGCGATCACCCGGATCCACGGACAGGGCGCGGCCGAGGTCACCCAGCGTCCGCTCGACCTGGCGATCGAGGGCGAGGGCTTCTTCCAGGTCCAGCGCCCGGACGGCACCCTGGCCTACACCCGGGACGGCACCTTCACCCTCTCGGACTCCGGCTCGATGGTCACGGCCAACGGGTACCTCCTGGTCCCCGGGATCACGCTGCCGCCGGACGTGAGCGCGGTGACCGTGAGCCCGTCCGGGGTCGTCACCGCGGATACCGGCGGCGGCAGCCTCGAGCTGGGCCGGATCGAGCTGGCGCGCTTCGTCAACCCGAGCGGCCTCCTCTCGGTCGGCGAGAACCTCTACACCGAGACGGTGGCCTCCGGCACGCCGATCGTGGGCACCGCGCAGGAAGAGGGCTTCGGTCGGCTGCTCCAGGGCGTGCTCGAGGCGAGCAACGTCGAGATCGTGCAGGAGATGACCGACATGATCGCGGCGCAGCGCGCCTACGAGATCAATGCGAAGGCGATCCGTGCGGGCGAAGAGATGATGCAGGTCGCGAATGAGATCATTCGCTAGCACGCTTCCCCTCGTCCTGCTGCCGGCGGCGCTCGTCGCCCAGGCGGTGCCCGCGCCGGTGGAGGCGCGGGTCGTGGCGGCGGTGGCCCAGGCCTGGCGAGTGGAGCCGGAGACGGTGCGGCTCGCCTGGGGCCGGATCGCCGGCCAGGTGGCCGAGGACGCCGAGCTCCGGCTGGTGGGCCGGGGGACCGACGGCTGGTTCGCCGTGGTCTTCACGCCGGGTGGGGGAGCCGGCCGGGTCCGCGCGGGGATCGCCACGCGGGGTCCCGTCGCCGCCCGACCGCTGCCGGTGGGAACGAGGCTGACCGACGAGGACGTGAAGTCCGAGGAGCGCATCGAGTGGGGCCCGCCGACGCCGGACGGGCCGTGGCCCGCCGCGGGGTGGCTGGTGCGGCGGGCCCTGGCCGCGGGCGAGCCCGTGGGGCCGCCCGCCGTGGTGGCGCCGCCGGTCGTCGCGGCGGGCGATCCGGTCCGGCTCACCTGGCGGCAGGGGAGCGTCGCGGTCTCGCTCGACGGAGTCGCGCTGCATGCGGCCGGCCTGGGCCAGCCGCTGCGCGTCCGGATCGAGGGACGACCGAGCCGCCTCGAAGCGACCGTCACCGGCCCGGGCGCCGCGCGCCTGGGCACCTGATGCAGATCCTGAACCGAGGACCCGACATGCTGCACCGCTCCTTGCTCACGATGGTCGCCGCGCTCACCGCGCTGGGTGCCGACCGCGCGGCCGCGCAGTCGCCCGCGCTCGCCGCGGCAGCCGACACCGCCCCGGCGCGGGTGGCGGCCAACCCCGGGCGGGCCAGCTGGCTGTCGGATCAGCGGCCCCTGCGGGTGGGAGACATCCTGACGATCGTGGTGGACGAGCAGACGGTGGCCCGCGAGCGGACCTCGGTGAACGCGAGCGCCCGCCGGGGACAGAAGGCCGAGCTCGGGGCCGGCATCCCGGGGGGCGCGCTGATCGGCCCCAACAAGGGCTTCTCCACCGGCATGGACAACTCCTCCCGGGAGTCCGGCGAGGCGAACCGCCAGGGCGACCTGGTGGCCGTGCTCAGCGTGCGGGTGACCGCGCTCGAGCCGGGCGGCATCGCGCGGGTGGAAGGGGCCAAGGCGGTCACGGTGGACGGCCGG
Source organism: Gemmatimonadales bacterium (assembly GCA_041607595.1). Lineage (GTDB taxonomy): Bacteria > Gemmatimonadota > Gemmatimonadetes > Gemmatimonadales > GWC2-71-9 > JBFIUJ01. The sequence goes on from JBFIUJ010000058.1 coordinate 8,569, forward strand.
ACCCAGGAAGTCCGGCTCAAGGGGCTGGTGCGGGCCGAGGACGTGACGGCCGCCAACCTGGTGGCCTCGTCCCGGGTCGCCGAAGCGGTGATCAGCTATCAAGGGAAGAAGATCGGGCCGCGCCAGGGCATCCTGGGCAAGATCCTGAGCATCCTCTGGCCATGAGAATCGCATCCATGCCGCTCGTCCTGGCGCTCCTCCTGCTCGCCGGCAGCGCGTCGGCGCAGACCCAGCGGGTGGCCGACCTCACCACCCGCCCCGGCGACGTCCCGGTCCGGCTCGTGGGCTACGGCCTGGTGGTCGGCCTCGAGGGCACGGGCGACCGCAGCTTCGGCGGAGTGTCCGGGGCCACCCACACGGTGCGCTCGGTCGTGAACCTGCTCCGCCGCTTCAACGTGGTCGTGCCGCCCGAGCACCTGCGGGTGCGGAACGTGGCCGCCGTGCTGGTGACGGCGGAGGTCTCGCCCTATCTGCGCGCCGGGGGACGGTTCGAGATCCAGGTCGCCTCGGTCGGCGATGCGGCGTCGCTGCGGGGCGGCGTGCTCTGGATGACGCCTCTGGTATCCGATCCGGATCAACCCCCCCTGGGCACCGCGCAGGGACCGGTGCTCGTCTCGGACGACGGCGGGCGCTACGGGCTCGCGGCGCGGCGGGGCACCAGCGCCCGGATCCCCGACGGCGGCGTGATCGAGCTCGACCCGCCGGCGCCGCGGACGGCGGGAGGCACCCGACTCCAGCTCCGCCGGCCCGATCTGGGGACGGCGGCCCGGATCGCCGAGGCGGTCAACGGGGCCTTCGGGGCGGGAACCGCCCAGGTGCTGGACCCGGGGGCGATCGCCCTCAATCCGGGGGATGCCCGCGCCGATAATGTATTGGGATTCCTCGCCGCGGTGGACACGATCGGGGTGGTGGCGGGCGGCCCGGCCCGGATCATGATCGACGCCCGGACGGGGGCGGTGGTGGCGGGCGGCGCGGTGCAGGTGGGGCCGGCGGCGGTGAGCCTCCGCGGACTCACCCTCAAGATCGGCGGGGCCGATGCGGCAGGGGAGGGAGGCGGTGTGGTGAGCCTCGCCCCCGGCGCGACGGCGCAGGAGGTGGCGACCGGCCTGCACGCCGCGGGCGCCAAGCCAGACGAGGTGATGGCCGTGTTCGACGCGCTGCGGGCGGTGGGCGCGCTCACCGCCGAGGTCGTGGTCCGATGACGGGCCCTCGTCCGGTCGGCGGGCCGACCCCACCGCCCGGGCCGGACCATGCCAAGCTCCGGAAGGCGGCCCAGAACCTGGAGGCGGTGTTCCTGAACCAGCTGTTCCAGGCCATGCGATCGACCGTCCCGACCGGCGGCGTGGTGGAGGCCTCTCCCGGCGAAGCGATGTTCACCGCCATGCTGGACGAGCGGCTGTCCCAAGTGGCGGCCCAGCGGATGGACCGTGGGCTCGGCGAGGCCCTGTACCGTCAACTCAGCCGGCACCTGCCACCGCCGGCCTCGAAGGAGTGAGCATGTCCCTCGCGATGGAGCAGACCATGGAGCGCTGGCGCGCCGCCCGCCCGCAGTCCGAGCGGCTGGGCGAGCTGACCCAGGCGCTGGAGGTCGAGGTCCGGCTGATCGAGGAGCTGCGGCACGCCCTCGCGCGGCAGCGGGGCGGCATCTCCTCGGACGACCCGGTGGCGGTGGACGCGAGCACCCAGCTGATCGCACGGACGGTCTTGAACCTGGATGAGGCCCGCCGCCGGCGGGTGACCCTCACGGGATACCTGACGGGCGGGCTCTCCGCCGAGCTGGACGCGCTCGAGGGCGTGTTCGGGGGCGCGGTGCCGGAGACCCTGGTGCGGGCCCGGCGGGCGGCGCGCGTCGCCGCGGAGGCGGCTGCGCAGGACCTGGCCATCAACCAGACCATCCTGCGGCGCGCGCTCGACGCGGGAGACGCCTACCTCCAGGAGCTGTTCACGTCGGCAGTGGAGCCCACGCCGGTCTACCTGCCCGGCGAAGGCAGCGGCGACGGTCCGCGGGCGAGCGGCCTCCTGGTCAATCGGACGGCCTGATCATGTCCATCAACCATCTGCTCAGCATCGCGCGCACGGCGCTCACGACCCACCAGCGCGCGATCGGCGTCACCGGCCACAACGTGGCCAACGCCTCGACCCCGGGCTACACCCGGCAGCGGCTCGAGATCGTCGCGCACACCCCCCTCCGGACCCCGCACGGGCCGGTGGGCCGGGGCGTGACCGACCACGGGGCCGCGCGGGTGCGCGACCGCTTCCTGGACGCGAGCGTCCGGCGGGAGTCCGGCCTGCTGGGCCAGTCCACCACGCTGCGGGACATGCTGGCCCGAGTG
>JBFIUJ010000059.1:0-10863 GCA_041607595.1 Gemmatimonadales bacterium
GGCTCGGCCTCCGCGAGGGGCGGGGGTCGATCCCTTTCGACACGAGGGAGATACGTATGCGGGTCAGGTTTGCACGAGGCATCGGTGTGGGCGTCCTCATCGGGGTGACCGCGCTCACCGGGTGCAAGGGCGTCGGGCAGGGCGCCGAGCTCCAGCAGCAGGTCGAGCAGCTGAGCGCGATCTCGGCGGAGAAGGACAGCCTGCTCAAGGAGGTGGTGGCGAACACCAAGCTGATGAGCGACATCAACGCCGAGCTGGCCAAGGTGAAGGACGCGAAGTCCGGCGTCGTGCCGGTCATGGCGTCGGAATCGCCCATCGCCGGGACGCTGGCCTACCGCGATACCATGCTGGCGCGTATCCGGGACATTGCCACCCGGGTGAATGAGAGCGAGGAGCGGGTTCGGGCGAGTCAGCGCCGTGTCCGGAATCTCACCCGCGGCTCGGACAGCCTGAAGTCGCAACTGGCCACCTTCCAGGCCACGATCACCGAATTCGAAGGGGTCATCGAGAATCAGAAGGCGACGATCGTCGTGCTGACCGAGCAGGTCGAGGCCCTCCGCTCGGAGAACGTCCGCCTCACCCAGGAGAAGGCCGTCCTCACCGACCAGACCGTCGCCCAGGCGGACACGATCAAGCAGATGGCCGACAAGGACAATACGGTGTACTACGTGATCGGCTCGAAGGACGAGCTGAAGCGGAAGGGCGTCGTCGTGGAGGAGGGCCGCAAGTTCCTCTTCTTCGGCAGCAAGTCGCTGCAACCCGCGCGCGAGCTGCGCTCCGGCGACTTCACCGCGATCGACAAGCGGGTGGTCTCCGAGATCCTGTTTCCCCAGGCCGATCGGGAGTACAGGATCATCTCTCGCCAGAACCTCGCCTCCCAGGAGGACGCGGACGGGAAGGTGACCGGCCGGCTGCAGATCGCCGCCCCCGAGGAGTTCTGGGCGCCGTCGAAGTACTTGATCCTGGTCGAGCAATAGTCCGGGAGCCGCGCTCCGTGACACGGACGGGAGGGAGGACCTCGGGTCCTCCCTCCCGTTCTGCATCTCCCCCGGCGCCGCCGCATCTTGTCCACGCAGTTACACACACCAATCCACAGCCGGCCACAGCGTCCACATCCCACGGCTGTCAATATCTCGAAGTCCGCCCTTGCGCTCGGCCGCCCGTCGTCGAATCGTAGTCGTCCCCCGCGGACGAGCGTTCGAATCCCATGGTCCACGACATCCAGCTTTCTCTCTTCGCCACTTCCCGCGCCGCGCGGGCCCTCGCCAGCCGCATCCTCGTCGTGGACGACGATGACGGCGTCCGCCGATCGTTGGCCCGGACCCTCCGGGACCTGGAGTACGAGGTGCTCGAATCGGGCGAGGGAACGGCCGCCCTGGCCCTGCTCCAGGGTGACGAGCCGATCGACGCCCTGGTCACCGACGTGCAGATGCCGGGCATGCGGGGCGACGAGCTCGCCCGTCGGGCGCGGGCGCAGCGGCCTCGCCTACCGGTGGTCTTCGTCTCCGGCGACGATCGGTTCGCGCACCTGGGCAGCGAACCGACCGGCCGGTCGGCCTTCCTGCCGAAGCCGATCGACTCGCAGCGGCTCCAGGCCCGACTGCACACCCTGCTGCGCGTCCCCTAGGCTCCTCACTTCATCTTGAACACCGCTCGCCACCCAGGCGTGGGGAGTTGGGGCTCGCTCGTCTCGGAGAACCGCTCCACCGCGTAGTACAGGGACGGGTCGAGTGCTCGGGCCCGATCCAACAGGTAGCCCAGGTCACGGCGCCGGCAGGTGGTGTAGATCAGCAGGCGTGCGCCCCCTTCCCCCTCCCCGCGGAAGGTCGTCACCGAGTGCCCGGCCGTCCGGAGAACGTCCGCGATGTCGGTGCCCCGCCCCTCGGAGATGATGCGCACCACGCACCGACCGAGGCGGAGCGTCCGCTCCAGCGCGATGCCCCCTGCCGATCCCGCGGCGAACCCCCCGGCATACGCCAGCAACAAGAGCGGGCTCTCGTTCACCCGACTGATCACCTGGGAGATCGCGGTGATCCAGATGAGCACCTCCACGAACCCCACGGCCACCGAGATGCGCACCCGCCCGTGGACCACGGAGATGGTCCGGAGCGTGCCGAGCGAGACGTCCACGATACGCAGGCCGAAGACCAGGAGGGCGAGGGCGGGAATGGAGAGCTGCGCCAGCAGGGACATCATTCGCTCCAAAGGGGGGTGAGAAGAGTGTCCACACAATCATCCACCGGTTTTCCACGCGATCCACCCCGCCCACATCCTCAGCCGTCCTCCCCGACCCCCGGGCACCATCCGGCGACCCGATAGCCGCAGAAACGGCACTCCGCGGGGAAGGACGTGAGCGGCGGCTCCCCGGCGCCCAGGGTGGCGAGCGCCTGATCGAGCCGGGCCCGACCCGCCGCCCGCTCCTCGGCCGTGACGGGCTCGGCGAAGTGCGCATCCGCCTGGCTGAAGTGGAACGCGAACGACGCCACGGGCGCGCCGGCGATGGCCTCGGTGGCGCCGACGTAGACGTCTCGCTGAGGAAGGTACTGTCGGGCCTTGGCCTCGACGGCCTCCGCCGAAACCCGCCCGGTCTTCACGTCGACCAAGACGTACCCCTCCTCCGTGATGGCCGCGAGATCCACCTGGCCTTCGGTGGCCCCGTCCGGGCCGACCAGATGCAGGAAGGGCAGCTCGCGGCGGGCCGTCGGTCGATCCGCCACGCTGCGGTAGTCGGGATGGTCCCATACCGACGCGATCTCCGTCCGGAGCGGGCCGCGGTACCGTCGGCCGGCCGCCGCGTCAGGCGGAGGCGCCTCGGGATCCCACCGCCCGATCGCCTCCTCCAACAGTCGATCCAGCTCCGCCTCCTCTTGCAGGTGCTCCAGCACGTCGTGCACGATCAGGCCGCGGGTGACCGCGCTCAGGAAGGCCGGCCCTTCCCGTGCGACGTCGGGCTCCCGCAGGCCGACGAGGTACTTGAGCCAGTGCCGTCGGGGGCAGCGCGCGTGGGTCAGCAGCTCGGTCGCCGAGTGGCGCAGGCGTCCGGGACGCACGACCAGCGCAGGCGCGGGCGTGGGCACCTCTCCCTCCGGACCGGCCGGCGCCATCGCGGGGGGGAGGGGCGCAACCAGCGTGCTCCGTACGGTGGCCCGGAAGTCCCGGCCATCGTGCCCGCGATAGCTCAAGGTCTCCCCCCCGGCCGGGATGTCGCCGAGGGTCCGTCGGACGGCCGCCGCCGGGCTTCCATCGTCGCGATCGCTTCCGAGCGGCAATCCGGTCAGGATGAGTCGGTGCTTGGGACGGGTGGCCGCCACGTACCAAAGCCGCTTCCGCTCGGCGGTTCCCTGCGCCTCGTCCAAGGCCCTGAGCTCTTGCCAGGCCGGCGGCTGGTCCGCCGCCTTCGTTCCCGGCACATCCAGGAGCAGGCGGTCGCCGCTCGTCATCAGGCCCGCCATCCATTCGGTGTACGGTCCGCGATTCAGCTCGGCCCAGAAGACCACGGGCCACTCCAGTCCCTTCGCGGAATGGACGGTGGTGATCGTGAGGACGTCGTCGTGCTCACCGTAGAGCCGGGCCTCCCCCTCCGCGTCCCGGCCCCGCCGTGCTCCGGCGATCATCCGCAGGATCTCTCCGATCGAGTGGCCGGCGAGGCGCCGGGCCTGTCCCACGAACTTGCGCACGTTGGCGAAGGCGCGGCGACCCCCCTCGCCACGCAGGAGCAGGTGGCCAAGGTAGCCGCTTTCCTCCAGCAGGCTCTCGAGCAGCTCGTGGGCGGGTATCCGATCGCGGAGCAGGACGTGGGTCTCGAGGAGGCGTCTCCCGGCGTCCAGGCGATCGGCTTCGGCCACCGTGACGTCGGGGAGTCGATCCCAGAGTGGAGCGCGGAGCTGGCGGCACACGTCGAGCAGGGTCTCGTCGCGCAGCCCCACGAATGGACTGCGCAGGAAGCCGAGGAGTGCCCGGTCGTCCCGCGGGTCGCGAACCGCTTCCAGCGCCAACACCAGGTCGAGCACCTCGCGCCGGGCGTAGAACCCCTCGGTCCGGAAGGCGTAGGTCGGGACCCCCAGCCGGCGCAGGTGCTCTTCGTAGTGATCGGCCATGGTCCAGGCGCTGAGCAGGACGGCCATCTCCTTCCAGGCCACGCCCTCCTCGTGCAGCTCCACCGCACGGCGGGCGAGGGCCGCCGCGTCGTGATCCCGCACTTCCGCCACGGGGCGCCGTCGTCCCTCGTCGGTCGGCGGGGTGAGGAGCAGCTCGACCGCCAGGTCCGCCGGCCCCTCCCGCTGCGTGGCGCGGACGCTCCGGAATCCGATCTCGAAATCCCGGTGGGCGATCCCGTCGAGCGGCTGGTCCAGGATCGGGCCGATCACCGCGTCCACGAAGGCGAGCACTGGCGGAACGCTCCGGAAGTTCTCGACGAGGGTCACCACGTCGCCGTGCCCGGCCTCGAAATCGCGCTCCACATCCCGCCAGACCGTCACGTCCGCTCGGCGGAAGCGGTAGATGCTCTGCTTGGGGTCGCCCACCAGGAGGAGCCGCGTCGTGTCCGGGCGATCCTCCGCCGGGGCGCCCAAGAGATAGGCGATCTCCTTCTGGGCCGGGTCCACGTCCTGGAACTCGTCGACGATCAGCACCCGGAGCCGCCGCTGAAGGGCGCCCCGCGCCTCGGGCCGGTCGCGCAGCAGGTCGCGGGTCCAGGTGATCATTCGATCGAAGTCCACCGCGCCGGCGTCTCCCAGCCGCTCCTCCAGCCTGGCCAACGCCGCGACCGCCAGGTCCAGCAGCGCGCGCTCCGCGTCGGGATGGTCGTCCCGGTGACGGACCAGGCGCCGCAGCCGGTCGCCGTCGTCCATGAGGCGCACCAGCCAACGCTCCACCTCGGCGATCGAGCGCTCTTCGAAGAGAAGCGCCAGCCCCTCGATCGCTCCCCCCGCCAGCGCGTCCAGCACGGTCTCGCGGACGGCTTCGGCCGCGAGTGCGGCCGCTTCCCCCTCCTCCAAGATCCGGGGCGACGGATGGCGCCCGGCCCGCAGCGCGAACTCCCGCAGGACGTCGCCACAGAACCCGTGGATGGTGCCGATCCGGGCCGCGTTCACTTCGACCGCGAGGTCTGGGCGCCCGGCCTCGCGCAGCTCCTGGGTGAGGCGCCGACTGAGATCCGCCGCCGCCGCGTTGGTGAAGGTGATCGCGGCGAGCTCGTGGAGGCCCATCGGCGTGGCGACCCGCGCGCCCCGAATCGGCAGGCCCAGGCAGTACAGGATGCGGCCGACCACCGTCGTGGTCTTGCCGGTCCCGGCGCCGGCGGCCACCAGCACGTGCCGGTCCACAGCCCGGATGGCATCCCACTGGCTCTCGGTGGGCGTCCTCATCTCGGCAGCAGCACCCGCGGGCCGCCCGAGATCCGGCAGATGTCGAAGGCGTGACAGAACCGCGGACAGCCGCAGGACGGCGGCGGCTCGGGAGGAAAGGCGCCGCTCGCGGCCCGGTGCACGTGCGCCACGACCGCGTCCAAGGCCCGCTCCAGCTTGGCCTGGTCGTCGGCGTGCGACACGATCCGGGAGATCTTCGGGTCCACCTGCCAAGGCTGCAGGGCGTGCACGGAGCGGCGGTCCTTGATCGCCCGATACTCCACGCGCGCCGCGCGCGCCCCCGGGTGAAGCTGGGTCAGCGCGTAGGCGTAGAGCGGCACCTGCAGCACCACGCCGTCCTCCCAGGCCTGCTTCTCGTCGAAGGCACCCGGCACGCCGTACTTCGTAGTCTTGTAGTCCACCGCGGCCAGCAGGCCCCCGGCTTCCACCCGCTCGTCGATGCCGAGCTCGACGCGGTCCACCTGCCCGCGGAACCGGAACCGGATGCCGCCGCGCTCGAGCACCACTTCCTCGAACCGCACCTCGTGCTGGGCCACGCCGGTCCGCACCATTCTCGGCGCATTTCGCTTCCGCGGGGCGTACATGTCCTCGTGCTCCTGCACCTCCCACGCGAGGAACCCCTCGAGCAGGCGCCGGAGCTCTTGGCGCTTCGCCTCGCGGAAGGCGCCGTGGCCGAGCCAGAGCCGTCCCGCCGCGCCCGCGAGCGCGGCGTCCAGGGCATCCAGCAGGGCCGGCATCGCCCATTCGAGGTCGGCCGCGCGGAGGAACACCGGCCCGCCGATGCGCTCCATCGCGCCGTCATAGAAGCGGTGCAGCGCGTCGTGGAGGATCGTTCCGCGCGTCGCGGCGTCCATCTCCTCGTCCGGCTCCTCGCTGCGCCGCAGCCGGAGAAGCCGTCCGGACAGGAAGGCCCAAGGGCACTTCGCGTAGGCCTCCAGCTGGGTCGGGCTCCACAGGCGCCCCTCACCCAGCTCCTGGCCGAGCCATGCCAGCAGGGCGGGATCCTCGATCTGGCCCTTGTAGGGTGAAGGCTCCGGCCGCTCCCGGGCGAACTCCACCTCGGCGCCGTGCCGCGCCGCGGCCGCAGCCGCCGGGCCGGTCACGACGAGGGCTCCCGGCACGACGACGAGGGAGGTCGGCAGCTCCTCCTCCGCCATCAGGGCGACGTCGGCCAGCGCATCGGCATAGGGAGAACGGACGACCTCGCGCCCCATGGGATCGGTTCGGGACCAGGAGAGGGTCAACCCGCTCCGGGGCGAGGCGACGAGCATCCGGAAGAGCTCGCGCTCCCGGCGGTCCCAGGTCTCCCTGGCTTCGAGGGGAACGCCCGCCCCGCGCAGGGTCGCCCGCTCCGCCTCGTCCAGCAGCGGGGAGCGCGGCGCCGCCACGGGCCAGGTCCCGGCGGCCAGGCCCACCAGGAACACGTGGTCGAAGGTGCGGTAGGATGCGGCCAGCGCCTCCAGGACATGGACACCCCGCTGTACCGGGGTGCCGAAGGCCACGTCGCCGGTGAGCAGCTCGGCCAGCCGGTGCGTGAACGCCGACACTTCCAGGCGCTCCTCGCCCCCGCCCCACGCCTCCACCGCATGTCGCCATTGCCGCACGACCTCGCGGAGCCCGCGCCAACCGGCGAGGTCGATCCGGACCACGTCGTAGCGGCCGGCGGGCACGTCATGCATCCGAGCCACCATGCCCCAGGGATCGTCGGCGAGAAACGCCTCCAACCAGGCGAGCCACTCGGCCAGGGGCCGGGCGCCGTCGAGCGCATCGGCACGCCCGACAAACCGAGCGAAGGCCTCCCCGCCGCGCCGGACCCAGGCGGCCGGAGGCGTGGGTGGCCCACGTCGCCCGTGCGCTTCGTCTTCCCCGAGCGCGGCGGCGGCCTCCGCTTCCTCGAGCAGGCTTTCCCACGCGGCGGTCCAATCGGACAGGCCGACCAGGCGGCGTCGATACCCGATGAGGTTGATCAGGCGCGCGTCGAGATCGCTGCCCAGGTAGGGCTGCTCCGCCAGCTCCGCCAGGCCATGGCGGGTCCAGCCGCTCGCCGCCGCCTCGAACAGCGTCAGGACGGCACGCACCACGGGGACCTCGCGCAGGGCCAAGCGGCGCCTCGCCGTCGCCGGGACGCCGAAGCGGCGGAGCGCGCCCAGCGCGAGATCCAGGTAGGGTCGCCCCTGTCGGACCACGACGGCCATCCTGGACAGCGGGACGCCCCCGTCCGCCAGCGAGCGGATGCGGCGAGCCACCTCGTCCAGCTCGCGCTCGACGTCCGGCCCGGTGACCAACGCGACCGTCTCCTCGGACCGGCCCGGGGGTCCGAACAGCCGCCGGGCCACGGTCTCGGGCTCGTCCATCACCTCCTCGGTCGCCGAGAGCTCCGCTCCGAAGTCCAGGGGCTGGGCGGTGTACAGCACGACCCGATCCACGGCCGGCGAGGAGACGAGCGCCCGCAGGAGCAGGCGCCATCCGCCGCGGAGGTCGCTCAGGCCGTAGAACCGCACCTCGCGGCGGCCGCCCAACCGATCGGCCAGCCGGTCGGGCTCGGCGCCGACGGCCACCGCGCAGTCCGCCAGCGCGTCGCGTCCGTCGCGGAATCGAACCTCGCGCCCGTCGAGCGAGACGGGTGCCTCGAGCGTGTCGCGGTACCGCCGGTAGAGCCTGGCGAGATCCGCGTCGCGCTGGCGCTCGAAGCCGTCGGCGGCGGACCGGGATGAGACTGCGTCGGCAAACGCGTCGGGCGTGACGCCCTCGGCGCACAGCTCGCCGAAGAGGCGGTCCACCCCCCGGAGGAAGTCGTCCGGCCGAGCGAGCCGGCCGAACAGCTCGCCCCCCTCTCGCCGCAGCAGCCGCTGGAGCAGGACGGCACGCTCGAAGTCCTCGCATGGCCGCCGTTCCGTGCCGCCGAGCCACGCCGGCAGCTCGTGGAAGAGGCACAGCGGCGGATCGAACCATCCCGGGATGCCCCGGGCGCGGGCCAGGGCGATCAAATCGTCGCGCACGCCGCCCTGCCGTACGGCGAGCAGGCTCGCAGGCGTGGAGAACGGGTCGTCCGGAGTGGCGGTTCTCAGCCGAAGGAACTGCTCGGCCGCCGCCTCGAGCAGGCGCAGCGGATCCAGGCCCCGCACCACGTGCAGGCGTCCGGTCGAATCCCGCGACGGCGGCGCCGCGGATGGAGGCGGCGGGGTGGGCGAACCCGGAAAGAGATCCAGCTGGGAGGGCATGGCCCAAAGGTACTCCGGGCCAGGCCTGGCGGAACCGCAGCGCTCAGCTCAATAGAGCCCGCGGGCGCGGAGACACTCCACCAGCGCTCCTGCCTGTCCGGGAGGTCGGTCGGGCCCGCTGTTGTTCTCGAGGACGAGCAGGAGGAAGTCCACGTCCTGCCGGGAGAAGGCCCCAGTGGACACGAGCCGCACGCCGGCGGAGCAGTTGGCGTCGTACTCCGCCAGCACGGGGTCTACGAATCGTCCCGCCTCCCGCAGGGCGGGATGCTGGAGATGGTGGTGGGCGCATTCGTGATGGTAGAGGAAGGACCGCACCTCCTCGGGCAGGCTTGCGACCGACGGGTTGATCACGATGAAGGGCGCGCCCCGGCCGTCCAGCACCGACACGCTTTGGACCGACGAGACCACCGGGGTTTGGATCGAGGTGCGGACGCCGATCCCATCGTAGGCCACGCATCCGTCGTACCGGAGCGACTGGGCAAAGCTCGGCCAGCGATCCGCCGTGGTGGGAGGCCATCGGCCGCCCGGCACCGGGTGGGAGTCGTCCGCCGGACCGCCGACGGGCCGAGTGTCGAACCCACAGCCCGCCGCCAGCACGACGGCAAGCGCCACACATCGGTGGACGGGCCGGGCCAGCATCGAAGGAGCTCCAGGGTGGGAGGCGCAGGGCTGCCGGCGGCGCGCCGTCGCGTTCCGCCGGCCATCTCCGGGGACGCCGGCCCCGGCCGATCCTGCACCGCCTCAGCCGGCCGCGAACGAGAGGACGGCCCGCATGTGGCGACGAACGATCGAGAAGTGGCCGTCCTCCGGCTCGAAGGATCCTCGCGCACCGGGCACCGCGGAAACGACGGCGCGCCCCATGCCCGGCGGCACGATCACGTCACGCTCGCCGTGCCAGACGCCCATGGGGCCGCGGATCGTCTCCAAGAGACTCCCCCATGGGCGCGCGAACACCCTCGCATCGCTGAGCATCCCCTCGGGCCCGCGCCGGACCGCTTCGCGGAAGGATCGCGTGAGCGTCCCACGCAGCTCCGGATCCTCCAGCGCCGCTCGATCCGCTGGCGCGGTGATCGCCTCGAGGTGCCGGATGAGCCACTCGGGATGCCGCCCTGCGGCGTAGGCCACGAGCGGTCCGAGCAGCCCCAGAAGCCGGGGGGCCCGCCCGGCGATCCACAGGCCGGCGCGGTTGAAGGCCGCCATCCCGGCGGTGCCGGTGGGGCCCTCGAGCGGGCCCAGACCCCCGACGATGGCGGTGGCGGTCACCCGCTCCGGCAGGCCGGCCGCGCAGGCGGCCGCGTAGGGCGCGCCGCCGGAGATGCCGAGGACGCCGAAGCGCGGCAGGTCCAGGGCGTCCGCCAACTCGGCGATGTCGGCCCGCCAATCGTCCAGAGTCCGGCCCGGCTTCGGGTCGGACAGCCCGTACCCCGGGCGCTCCACGCCGATGAGCCGGATGCCGAGGGAGCAGGCCAACGCGTGTCCGAGCGCCGCCTCCAGCCGAGAGCCGGGGAACCCATGGAAGTAGAGGACGGGACGTCCCAAGGGAAGTCCGAAGTCGGCGTGGCCCAGGCGGCGCCCATCGCCCAACCGGATCGTGCCCCCTTCCGGCGGCGCGGCCGTCATGGGCCGTCTTCCCGCTCCAGAGCGGGCTCAGCACGAGCCACGGCGCGCTGCAGCGCGAGGAGAGCGACGAAGTCGTACGTCCCGTGGGTGACGACGGCTGCCAGGAGGCCGTGCGCATCGGTTAGCCAGCCGAGGTAGACGCCGATCAGTGCGGCGAGCGCCGCGTAGAGCGGCGTGACTGGATGGGCGGCGCCGAAGAGCGCGCCGGTGAGGAGGATTGCCGCCGGCGCCCCGAGCCTCCCGGCCAGCGCCGGCTGGATCGCCCCGCGGAAGAGCGCCTCCTCGGCCAAGCCGGCGGCTGCCGCGATCACGAGGAGATCGAGCGGGCCACACCGCGCAAACAGGGGACCCACGTTCCGCTCCACTTCGAGCCGGAGACGGTGCAGCGCACCGGCCTGCACCCGGAGCGTCCATGCCAGACCGAGCAGCAGTGGGATCGTCGCCGAGGCCCCCCAGAGGGCTGCGCGCCAGCTCGGCGCCAGCCGCGCCAGCGGGTCCTCGCCCACGGCCCACCCGATCACGACGGCGAGCCCGAGCAGGGCGCCCTCGACCGCGAGGGCGATCACGACGATCGGAGGGGGCGAAGGGGGCATGCGGGGAGACTATCGCCTCCCCGCCCAGCCGAGAAGCCCGCTAGCTCAGATCAGCACCCCCCC
>JBFIUJ010000060.1:0-10843 GCA_041607595.1 Gemmatimonadales bacterium
CGCCAGCGCCAGCGGGTTGATCGCGAGCGACTCCTTCAGGGTGAGGACGATCTTGGCACCGGCCGGGATCACCACATCGCGGTCCGCGGTCTGGACCGCGATCGCGGTGCCGGCCGCGGCGCCGGCGGCGCCTCCGACGATGGTGCCGGTCTTGTTGCCGCCGATGATGCGTCCGGCGACGGCCCCGACCGCGGCGCCGGCGCCGACCTTGGCGGCGTCACCCGCGGTGACGCCCCCGCCCTTCAGGAAGCGCTCCACCGAGTCCACCGACGCGCTCAGCGTGTAGCTCTCGCCGTTCACGGTGATGCTGGCCGAGGCCAGCCGCAGCTTCCCGTCCTTCTGGTCCTTGTTCTCCGCGGGCTTCAGCTCGAGGATCGTGAGCTCGACCACCGACCCGGCCGGCACGACGGTCCGGCCACGGCCGTCCTTGACGTCCGCGGAGACGGTCGCGAACAGCTTCTCGCCCGCCTTGTGCTTCCGCGAGGTGATGGTATCCCGCGCCGTGGCCTCGAAGCTGGTGCCGGCGGTGAGGACCGGAGTGGGGTCGGGCGCGGGGGCGGCCGGCTGGGGCTGGGGCTGTGCCGGCTTCGGCTGGGGCCTCGTCGTGGGCCGGGACGGCGCCGGGCGCGCAGCCGCCGGAGCAGGCTCGGGGGCGGGCGTGGCCGCCGGGGCGTCCGCGAGCGGGGTCGAATCGGCCGCGACCGGGGCGAGCTCCAGGTCCCTGACCAGGCTATCCGCGGTGGCGGACTGCTTGCCCTCCCCGCCGCAGGCCACCAGGAGCGCCGCCGCGAGACCGGCGAGTGAAGCGCGATACACCATGGGTATACTCCTTTCACTTATTACTTGCTCGGGCCCATCGGACCCGATGACATTCCGACGCCAGAATCCCTGAAATGTACTCCCTTCGCAGTGTAATTCCATACTTGGCCCGCTACCGGCGGCCCCTAGGCGTGGGCCTCCTGTTGGTCGTGGTCTCCAACCTCTTCGTCACCCTGGGTCCGCGCTTCCTGCAGCAGGGGATCGACGCGCTCGCCGCCGGGGCCCCCTTCGCCAAGGTGCGCACGGCCGCCCTCCTCCTCATCGGCGTGGCGGCGGTCGGCGGGCTCGCGCGGTACGGCATGCGGGAGCTGCTCAACAGCACGAGCCGGCGGGTGGAGTACGACATCCGGAGCGCCCTGTTCCGCCACCTGGCGCGCCTGGGCGCCGAGTTCTACGATCGCTATCCGACCGGGGACGTGATGTCCCGCGCGACGAACGACCTCCTGGCGGTGCGGATGGTCGCCGGGCCCGCGATCATGTACCTGGTGGACACCACCGCGCGGACGCTCATCATCGGTCCGGCGATGGTCGCCATCAGTCCCCGCCTCACCCTCTTCGCCCTCCTGCCGCTCGTCGGGCTGCCCGTCGCCATGGTGGTGCTGGGCCGGCTCATCCACGCGCGGTCGGAGGCGATCCAGGCCCAGTTCGCCACGCTCACCAGCCACGCGCACGAGAACATCTCCGGCGTGCGGGTCGTGCGAGCCTTCCGGCAGGAGAACGCGGAGGTGGACGAATTCGGGCGCCTCAACGACGAGTACCTCACGCGTAACCTGGCGCTCGCCCGGATTCAGGGAGCGTTCCACCCGCTGCTGACCGGTCTGGGTGGCCTCGGCATGGTCGCGGTCTTGTTCTTCGGCGGCCGGGAGGTGATGGCGGGCCGCGTGAGCGTCGGAGCCTTCGTCGCCTTCGGGGTGTACCTCGCCATGCTCATCTGGCCGATGATCGCGCTCGGATGGGTCATCAACCTGGTCCAGCGCGGCGCGGCCGCCATGGGGCGGATCAACCAGCTCTTCGACGAGCGCCCCGCCGTGGCCGATCCTCCGGCGCCGGAGGCGCTCCCGCCCCGGGTCGGGGCGCGGACCCTGACGTTCGACGGGGTCTGGTTCCGGTATCCGGGGGCGGAGGGCCGGGGGTGGGCCCTCCAGGACGTCTCCTTTCACGTCGAGCCGGGACGCTCCATCGCGATCGTGGGCCCCACCGGCGCGGGCAAGTCCACCCTGGCGGAGCTGGTGGTGCGGACCTACGACCCGGACCGGGGCCGCGTGCTGATCGACGGCGTCGACGTGCGGAGCCTCCGGCTCTCCGAGCTGCGGGCGGCGGTCGGCTTCGTCCCGCAGGAGACTTTCCTCTTCAGCGAGACCCTCCGGGAGAACATCCTCCTGGGCGCGCCGGACGACGGCCGGCTGGAGCGGGTCGCCGAGGTGGCCCAGCTGGCCGAGGCCATCCCCTCGCTCCCCAAGGGGTTCGATACCTTCCTCGGCGAGCGGGGCGTGAACCTCTCGGGCGGCCAGAAGCAGCGCACGGCGATCGCGCGGGCGCTGGCCCAGGATCCCCCGATCTTCGTGCTGGACGACGCCTTGAGCGCGGTGGACGCCCATACCGAGGCCAAGATCCTCCACGCGCTGCGCGACGCGCTGGCGGGCCGCACCAGCCTGATCGTCTCCCACCGGCTGAACGCGGTCCGGGAGGCGGACGCGATTCTGGTGCTGGACGGCGGCCGGATCGTCGAGCGGGGAACCCACGCGGAGCTGGTCGCGGCCGGCGGCCGCTATTGGCAGCTCCTGCGCCGACAGGAGCTGGAGGAGGAGCTGGAAGTGGAGGGCGCGATGGAGGAGGCCTGAGGCCTCCGCCGGCTCAGAGCTGGCGGCGAATGAACTCAGGCGTGAGGGCCTGGAGCCATCCGGCCAAACGGGTGAATTGCCCGGTCACCATCAGGAGCCCGACCAGGATCAGCAGCACGCCGCTGGCCCGCATCACCCACGGCAGGTACCGCCGGAACTTCTGAAACCAGCTCAGGAACGCGTCGAGGCCGAACGCGGCCACGACGAAGGGCACGGCGAGCCCCGCCGAGTAGCTGCCCAACAGCAGGGTGCCGCGGGTGAGGTCCGCCTCGGTGGAGGCAAGCGTCAGGATGCCGCCCAGGATCGGACCCAAACAGGGGGTCCACCCCGCGGCGAACGTCATGCCCACGAGACCCGACCCCAGGTACCCGACCGGCTTCCGGTCCAGGTGGACGCGCTGCTCCTGGCTCAAGAAGCCGAGCTTGACCACGCCGAGGCAGTAGAGGCCGAAGACGATCACCAGCACGCCCCCGACCCGCTGCAGCCAGACGTCGAAGTGGCGAAGCGAGCGCCCCAGGGCGGTGGCGCTCATCCCCAGCAGCATGAAGACCAGGGAGAAGCCGGCCACGAACATCAGCGCGTGGAGTACGGCCGCCCGGCGCCGGTTAGTCATCTCCGGCAGGGTCATGCCGGTCAGGAAGCCCAGGTAGGAGGGCACGAGCGGCAGCACGCAGGGCGAGAGGAAGCTCAGCAGCCCGGCCGCGAAGGCCACCAGCACAGTCAGATTCGGGGTCTCGGTCACGCGTCCTCCGCCGAGGCGGCGGCCAGGGGACTCAAGTCACGCCCGCGGCAGGAGCGGCAGACGCCGTAGATCTCGACTCGGTGGCGCTGGTGCTGGAAGGCGTGCTCGTCCGCCAGGACGGGCAGCATGCGCTCCAGCCGGTCGTTGGTGAACTCCACCACCTGGCCGCAGCGGACGCAGATGAGGTGCTCGTGATGGGCCTGCGCCGGCATCGGCTCGAACCGCCGGAAGCCCTCCCCGAAGTCGTGGGACCGCACCAGCCCGCTCGCCACCAGCACCTCGAGCGTCCGATAGATGGTGGCGGTGCCGATGCGCTCGCCCCGCTCCCGCAGGCGGCGGTGGATGCCCTCGACCGAGAGATGGTCCCCCGACGTGAAGACGATGTCGGCCACGAGGTCCCGCTGCCGCGTCACCGGCTGACGGTGGTCGCGCAGGTATCGGCGAAAGCGCTCGGCCAGGGCCTCCGCCTCAGCCTTCCCGAGCCGCGCCATCGTCCGCTTCCTCCGGGAACCAGGTCTCGAGCGGGATGGCCAGGGGCGGCTCCTCGTCGCTCCTCTTCGGCACCGATGCCACCAGCTCGTCGAGCGCCTCGACCGGCCCACTCCCGACCTCCTCCACCTCGGCCGCGAATGTGCCCCGCTCCTTGCCCTTCAGCTGGAGCATGTATTTCGCCGTGTAGATCCGGCGGCGATCGCCCTCCCCCCGGGCCAAGATGGCGGTGCCCCACTCCCGCCCCTCGCGGCGGAGCGGCGGAAAGACCCACAGGCCCACCAGCTCCGCCACCGGGAGGGCTTCCGCCGCGGCGGCCGCGAGTCGGGTCCATCCCGGCCCGGTGCCGGGCTCGTTCAGCGGGGGAGGGGCGAGCATCGCTCGGTATAGAGCCGCAGGACGTGCATGAAGTCCTGCGCGTTGGTCACGACCCCGAAGGCCTGGTGGGTGCCGCGGTCCCGCAGCTTGTTGACCACGAACTCGGTCTGATCGACGCAGATCGTCATCAGCTCGGCCGGGACCCCGCCGTGGTGACAGTGAAAGGCCGGCAGCATGTTGCCCACCGCGATGGCGTGCAGCGCGGTGGCCACCAGGATCGCGCCGGTCGCCCGGACGGTGTGCTCTCGCATCGCGTCCTGCGCGGCGAGATTGTCGGTGCACACGCCCGGCAGGGGGCCGTCGTCCCGGATGGAGCCGGCGAGCAGGTAGGGCACCCCGGTGGAGACGAGGGCGTGCATGATCCCGTTGGTGATGACGCCCGTGGTCACCGCCTGCTCGATGGAGCCGGCCGCGCGCACCGCGTTGATCGCCCGCATGTGGAGGCCGTGCCCGCCGGTGGTCGGCTCCCCGGCGCTGCTCATGCCCAGCGTCGTCCCGAAGATCGCGGCCTCGATGTCGTGCACCGCCACCGCGTTGCCCGCCAGGAAGGCGTGCACGAAGCCGTTGCGGACGAACCACTCGAAGTCGGCGCGGGCCCGGGAATGGACCACCGCCGGTCCGGCCACCCAGACCAGGTACCCGCCCCCGTCCCGCTCCTCCAGCAGCCGAGTCGCGAGCACCTCGTAGTTCACGGGACGCTCCCGGCTCACCGCCGTGGACATGAACCGGAACTCGTTCGCGCTGTGGCTCTCGGCGAGGAAGCCGGCGGTGTGGACGTAGATCCCCTGTGAGCCGTCCTCCGTAGTGCCCATCGCGACCCGGTCGCCCCGCCGGAGGCGCCGGGGCTCGATCGCCTCGAGGTCGCCGCCGCCACGGTCCACCACCACGCAGTCCATTCGCGGACGGGAGGGCATCCGCCACTCCCCGGCGACACGGAGGTAGGTCGGCAGGTTGGAGGTGGAGTAGAACCCCTCGGGCATCACGCCGTCGGCCGCGATGGCCTCGAAGTGGGCGTCGGGCGCCTCGGCCAGGCGCGGCTGCCCGAAATCGGGCGGGCGGTATTGGATGGATGGCATACGAAGGGAACAATAGTAGGAGCCCACGTGGGCGTATTCAAGGACGCGACGCGCTTGCGCGGCCGCCGGATGTCGCCACCTTTCCCCCCGCTTCCACCCGCGAGCGCCCGCACCGATACCATGCTCCAGATCGCACGCCTCCGACTCGCCCCCTGCCTGCTCGCCTGCGCGCTCGGCCCCGCCGCGCTCGGCGCGCAGGACGTCGCTCCACCTCGACCCCCGAGCCGCGACTCGGTGCCGGCGGTGCGACTCCCGACCATCACCGTCACCCGCACCGAGGAGCCGCCCGATCTCGCCCCCGCGGCCGTCACGGTGCTGGACCAGGACGCGCTGCGCCGGGGCCGCCTCACCCTCGGCCTCGACGAGGCGCTGGCCGGCGTGCCGGGGGTCCACGTCGCCAACCGCTACAATTTCTCGCTCGATCAACGGCTCTCGATCCGCGGGTTCGGCAGCCGGGCCGCCTTCGGCGTGCGCGGCATCCGGATCCTGCTCGACGGCGTCCCCCAGACCCTGCCCGACGGTCAGAGCCAACTCTCCAACGTCGAGCTCGGCCTGTCGGATCGCCTCGAGATCCTCCGGAGCGGGTCCTCCGCCCTCTACGGCAACGCCGGCGGCGGCGTGATCGCCATCCGGACCGAGGCTGCCGGCCCGGAGCCGTTTTCCCAGCGCCTGACGGCCGAGGCCGGTGCCTTCGGGCTCCGCAAGTGGCTGAGCCGATCGGCCGCCAGCGCCGGCGCGTGGAGCGGAACCCTCGGCCTCTCCCGACTCACCATCGACGGGTTCCGGCAGCACAGCGCCGCGGACCTCCGCCAGCTCGCCGCCACGGTCGGGTACGCGGCGTCCGATCGGACGCTCGCCACGCTGAGGGTCGCGGCCGCGGATGCCCCCATGGCGGAGAACCCGGGGGCCCTCACCGCCGCCGAGCTCGCCGCCAACCGGGACTCCGCCGGAGCCAACAACATCGTGCGGCGGGCGGACAAGGACGTCACGCAGCAGCAGCTCTCCCTCAGCGTCCGGCACGTGGCCCCGGGCGGGCACGAGGCCGAGGCCGCCGTCTTCGCGCTCCGGCGCGACCTGGCCAACCCGTTGGCCACGAACACGATCATCGACATCGACCGCCGGGTCCTCGGCGCCCGGGTCCAGGGGACCGCGGCCCTCGGCGGGTCGGGCCTGCGGGCCACGGCGGGCCTGGACCTCCAGCGGATGCGGGACGAGCGGCTCAACCGCCTGGGCGACGGCGCGGGTTCGCCCACCGACAGCGTGACCGTGGACCAGCGAGAGACCGTGACTGAGCTCGGCCCCTTCGCCCAGGTGACCTGGACGCCGGACCGCCGGCTCCTGCTGCGCGCGGGGACCCGTTATGACCGGGTCGGGTTCACCGTGCTCGACCGCCACCGCACCGACGGCGTGGACCAGAGCGGTAGCCGCACGTTCGAGGCGTGGAGCGGCCACGGCGGCGCATCCCTCGCCCTCGACCCGGCACTCGTGCTCCACCTCGGGCTGGGCCGGTCGTTCGAGACGCCGACCACGACCGAGCTCGCCAACCAGCCGGGCGGGAGCGGCGGCTTCAACGATCGGCTGGGACCGCAGCGCGCCCGCTCGGCGGAGCTCGGGCTGCGGGGGCGGGCCGGCTCCGCTCGCTATGCGGTCACCGCGTTCCGGATCAGGGTGGACTCGGCCATCGTCCAGTTTCAGGAGGTCGGTGGGCGCGCCTTCTTCCAGAACGCGGGCCGCACCGGGCACGACGGGGTGGAGGTCGAGCTGGAGCTGGCCCCGCTGCCGGCGCTCCGCCTCCTGGGGAGCTACACCTACGGCCGCTATCGCTTTCTCGAATACCGGCCGGTGAGCGGTGCGACGGTGGACACGCTGGACGGCAAGCGCCTGCCGGGGGTCCCGTCCCACTTCGCCCGGCTCGGAGTCCGGGCCGAGCCGCTGCCTCGGCTCTGGGTCGACGTGGAGCACACCCTGAGCTCGGAGGTGCCGGCCGACGACCGGAACCTGCTGAGCGCTCCCGGCTGGGGCGCCGGGGTCACGAGCCTCAGGCTGGGCCTCAGCGCCCGCATCGGCGACCTGGCCGTCGAGCCCTTCCTGGGCGTCCACAACCTCTGGGACCGCTCCTACGTAGGCTCGGTCACGGTCAACGGCTTCGGCGGGCGGGTGTTCGAGCCGGCCCCGAGGCGCTTCGCCTGGGTCGGGATGACGCTGGGCTGGGTCGCTAGAGGAGCGAGACCGGATCGCGATCGATGATCACGCGTGGATCCCGGGTCCCGAGGAAGCGCCGCGCGGCGTAGCGGACCACCTGGCCGAGCGGCCGGCCGTCGCCCTTGAGCGCCACGTGCCAACGCCAGCGGTCCTTGATCCGGGCGAGGGGGCAGGGCGCCGGGCCCAGGACCGTGAGGGCCAGGTTGTGGGTGGAGACCAGGGCCTCGCACCACTCCGCGAGCCGGGCGGCGGATCGCCCCACCGCGACCTCGTCGTTCCCGCTCACGACGAGATTCACCAACCCCACCACCGGCGGATAGGGCGGCGATCGGCGCAGTGTCAGCTCCTCCGCCAGGAACCCCTCCGCATCGTGGCGCGCCGCCCATCGGATGGCATGGTGCTCGGGGTTCCGCGTCTGGATCAATACCCGCCCGCCCTTGGGACCCCGCCCCGCCCGGCCGGCCACCTGCGCCAACAGCTGGAACGTCCGCTCCGCCGAGCGAAAGTCCGGCAGGTGGAGCGCCGTGTCCGCGTCTACCACGCCGACCAGCGTCACGTTGGGGAAATCGAGCCCCTTCGCGATCATCTGGGTCCCCAGCAGGAGGTCCACCTCGCCCCGCCCCACGGCCTCCAAGATCCGGTGGTGCGCCCACTTGGTGCTGGTGGTGTCGAGGTCCATCCGGGCGAGCCGGGCGGTCGGAAAGCGCTCCGCCAACATCCGCTCGAGCTGCTGGGTCCCTACCCCGCGCATGCGTTGGACGGCGTGGCCGCACGCGGCACAGTCTTCCGGCACCGCGCCGGCGTACCCGCAGTAGTGGCAGCGCAGGCGGCTCGGGTTGCGATGGATGGTGAGCGAGATGCTGCACCGCTCGCAGGTCGCCACGACGCCGCAGTCCGGGCACTGGAGGAAGGCGGCGAAGCCCCGGCGGTTCAGCAGGAGCAGGACCTGCTCGCCCCGTCCCAACGCCTCGGCCACCCCGCCGTCCAGCGCCTCGGACCAGGGCAGCGCCCCGACGCCGGGCACCCGGGGCGCGTCCCGCAGGTCCACCACCTCGACCGGCGGCAGGGGACGGTCCCCGATGCGCATCGGAAGCGCGAGCCGGCGCTCGGGCGGGCGCGGGCCGGCCACGGTGTCGAGCGAGGGGGTTGCGCTCCCCAGGATGAGCCGTGCCCCCTCGAGTCGGGCCCGGACCGCGGCCACGTCGCGCGCGTGATAGCGCGGCGTCTCCCCGTTCTTGTAGCTCGCCTCGTGCTCTTCGTCCACCACGATGACGCCGAGCCCGGACACCGGCGCGAACACGGCGGAGCGTGCCCCGACCACCACCCGCCGCTCCCCGCGCCGGACCAGCCGCCAGGCGTCGGCCCGCTCGCCGTCGGAGAGCGCGCTGTGCAGCACCGCCACTTGGTCCCCGAAGACCCCCCGCACTCGGCTCACGGTCTGGGGCGTGAGGCCGATCTCGGGCACGAGCACGATCGCCCCCTGCCCGGCCGCCACCGCCCGGCGGATGGCTTCGAGATAGACCAGGGTCTTGCCGCTACCGGTGACGCCGAAGAGGAGCGCCGCCTCGCCCGCGGGGAGCGTCTCGAGCCCGTCGAGGGCGGCCGCCTGGGGCGGCGTCAGGGCCGTGGGCGGAGGCGTGCCGAGATCCTCGGCAAACGGGTCCCGCACCCGTTCCGCATCCACCACGCTCGCCAGGCCACGCGTCACCAGGCCGCGCATCACGCCGTCGCCGAACTTGAGTCTGTCTCGCAGGTGCGCGACCGGGGAGGCACCGCCCAGCGCCTCCAGCGCCTCGTAGAGCTGGCGCTGCCGCGGCGCCCGACCGAAGATCCGGGCCCGCTCGAGAAGCGTGGGGCGCTCCTCCGAGAGGGCGAGGACCCGCTCGGTGGCCCGATCGGCCGAGGTGTCCGCCGGCTCGATCCGAAGGGTCACGGCCCCCACGCGCAGGAGCCGGTCCACCACCTCCCACGCCGGCCGGCCCAACGCCCGCCCGAGTGCCGCCACCGTGCCCTCGCCCCCGCGCCGCTCGAGCCACGCGAGGGCGGCGGCCGCCTGCCCGCCGCGGATTCCCGCCGTCGCCACCAGCCCCACGACCGCCCGCGATCGCCCCCAGAGGCCGCCTGGGAGCATCGCCTTCAGGGTGAGGCCGATCGGGGCACCGTAGTACCCGGCGATCCACTCCGCCGTGCGGAGGAGAGACGGCGTGAGCACCGGCGGCTCGTCGGGCATCGCCAGCAGCGGCTTCGCTTCGACCGCGCCAGGTGGCGCATCGGCGTCCGGGTCCAGCACGATCCCGACCAGCTCCTGGCGCCGGACCGGCACCACCACGCGGGCGCCCCGGACCGCTCGATCGGCGAGCGTGTCCGGGACGCGGTAGGTGTAGGGATCGGCGATCGGGAGGGGAAGCGCGACGGCGGCGAAGCGGCCGGTCATCGGCCGGTGATGCCGAGCCCCGGTCCGGAGGGAAAGCGGACTCGGCCGCCGCCGATGGTGACGCCTTCGAACGGGTCGTTGGCGAGCAGCGCGGCGCCGTCGAGGTCGACGAAGTCCACCAGCGGGGTGACCTGGGCCGCACCCGTGATGCCGATCGAGCTCTCGATCATGCACCCCACCATGACCAGCAGGTGATGCGCGCGGGCGACCGCGATCATGCGCAGCGCTTCACGCAGTCCGCCGCATTTGGCCAGCTTGATGTTGATGCCGTCCACGCGACCGACGAGGGGCGGGATGTCGGCCGCCGTGCGGCAGCTCTCGTCCGCCATCACCGGGATCGTGGCCCGGCGGGTCACCGCGGCCAGCCCGTCGAGGTCTTCCGGCGCCACCGGCTGCTCCAGCAGGGTGACGCCGTGATCGGCGAGGACCGGGAGCATCGCGATCGCCTGCTTCGCCGTCCAGCCGCAGTTCGCGTCCACCCGCAGCTCCCGGTCCGTGGCGCCACGGATGGTCCGCAGCGTCTCCAGGTCGCGCTCCGTGCCGAGCTTGACCTTGAGGATGGGATACGCCTCCGCCTCGAGGACCTTCTCCCGGACGCGCTCCGCGGTGTCGAGCCCGATGGTGAAAGTGGAGGTCGGCACGGCCGCGGGGTCGAGGCCCCACAGCCGATGGACCGGGAGGTCGAGGCGCTTGCCCACCAGGTCGTGGAGCGCCATGGAGATGGCGGCCCGCGCCGCCGGATTCCCGCGCACCAGCGTCTCGAGCCGGCGTTCCGCCACCTCGAGGTCCTTGGGATCCTGGGGCAGGACGGTCGCGTATTGCTCCAGTACCGCGAGGACGGTCTCCGGGGTCTCGCCGTAGA
>JBFIUJ010000061.1:0-10815 GCA_041607595.1 Gemmatimonadales bacterium
CGACTTCACCTCGAACACCCCGTCGCCCAGCTCTAGGATCGAGATGTCGTAGGTGCCTCCACCCAGGTCGAAGACCGCAATCTTCTCGTCCTTCTTCTTGTCTAGGCCGTAGGCGAGTGCGGCGGCGGTGGGCTCGTTGATGATCCGCTTCACGTCGAGCCCGGCGATCTTCCCGGCATCCTTGGTGGCCTGCCGCTGGGCGTCATTGAAGTAGGCCGGCACCGTGATCACCGCCTCGGTGACCGTCGTCCCGAGGTAATCCTCGGCGGTCTGCTTCATCTTCTGCAGGATCATGGCGGAGATCTCGGGCGGCGTGTACTTCTTGCCCCGGATCTCCACCGCGGCGAGGCCGTTGGGTCCCTCCGTCACCGGATAGGGCACCCGCTTCGACTCCTCGGTCACCTCGTTGACCCGGCGCCCCATGAACCGCTTGATCGAGAAGACGGTTTGCTTCGGATTGGTCACGGCCTGCCGCTTGGCAACCTGCCCCACCAACCGCTCCCCGTCCTTCGTGAACGCCACCACGGAGGGAGTGGTCCGCCCGCCTTCGGCATTGGGAATGACCACGGGATCGCCGCCCTCCATCACCGAAACCACGGAATTCGTCGTGCCCAGGTCGATACCGATGATCTTCGCGGCCATGCCCGCTCCTCGCGCTTCGCTCGTCGTGAAATGTGTGCCGGGGCACCTGCCCGACGCTCGGTCGATCCACCTAGGGGCAAGCTACATACCGCCAAAATCTGCCGTTTTGGCAGCCTAGGGGGCCTTCCCGGACCGGCGGTGCGGCCCGGGACAGGCCCGGTCGTGCCGAATGGTGTAGCTTGGGCCCCTGAGCGGTCCCGGTCCTGGTCTTCGCGGAGCAGCCCGTGTTCCCCTATCGAGACGACAACCCCACCCTGCGGCCCCCCGTCGTCACCGTGGTCCTGATCGGTCTCAACGTGGCCGCGTGGCTCCTGCTGCAGGGCCTCGGGGAGCCGTCGGCCCTGGCCCGGTCGGTCTGCGCGCTCGGGCTCATCCCAGGGGAGCTGCTCGGCACGGTGCCGCCCGGAACCGCCGTGCCGCTCGGTCGTGGAGCGCTCTGCCGCCTGGGCGGCGCGGACACCTGGCTCACTCCGCTGACGTCCATGTTCCTCCACGGAGGGTGGCTCCACCTCCTGGGGAACATGTGGTTCCTCTGGGTGTTCGGGAACAACGTCGAGGACTCCATGGGCCGGGTGCGCTTCCCGGTCTTCTACCTGTTGTGCGGGCTCGGGGCCGCGGCCGCGCAGGTGATCTCGAACCCCTCCAGCACCATCCCGATGGTCGGGGCCTCGGGGGCCATCGGGGGAGTGATGGGGGCCTACGTCGTACTCTACCCCCGGGTCCGGGTCCACCTGCTCGTCTTCCTGGGCTTCTACGTCACCACCATCGCCGTCCCGGCCTTCTGGATGCTGGGATACTGGTTCCTGCTCCAGGTGCTGGGCGGACTGCCCACGCTCGGCGCGGAGGGCGGCGGCGTCGCCTTCTGGGCGCACGTGGGCGGGTTCCTGGCCGGGGCGGCTCTGGTGATGCCGTTTCGAAACGCCGCGCTGGTGGCGGAGCATCGCCGGCATCTCCGCGCGGCCGCGCGGCCGGACCCGTGGCGGTAGCCCGCCGGAATCGGGTATACTTGCGTTCCAGGCCGCCACGACGCGCGAGACACCTCCGGAGGCAGTCCCCACGGCCATGACGACCAAGCCCCTGCGCCGCCCGCTGGACGCACCGCTCCGTCCCACGCCCCCGACGGCGCCGCCGACCTCGGCGCGCAACGCGGGCATCCCGCTCCAATTGGATTGGGTGCGGGAGGTTCGGGTGAACCGAAGCGCGGTCGAGCGGCGGGCCGCCAGCTCCGAGCGGCGGCGGAGCGTCAAGAAGGACTGGCAGGCCGCCTGGCTCCTGCGGGCGATCACGCTGATGGACTTGACCACGCTCTCGGGCGACGACACGCCGGGGCGGGTCCGCCGGCTGTGCGCCAAGGCCCGCCGACCCGTGCGACGGGATCTGCTGCAGGCGCTGGGAGCCGAGGACCTGGACATCAGGGTGGCGGCCGTCTGCGTGTACCACACCATGGTCGAGACGGCGGTCGAGGCCCTCGCGGGCTCCGGCATCCCGGTCGCGGCCGTCTCGACCGGCTTCCCCGCCGGACTGTCGCCCTTGCCGCAGCGGATCGCCGAGATCCGGGCGTCGGTCGAGGCCGGCGCCCACGAGATCGACATCGTCGTGACCCGGGCGCACGTGCTGCGCGGCGATTGGAACGCCCTCTACGACGAAGTGCGCGCTTTCCGGGAGGCCTGTGGCGACGCCCACATCAAGACCATCCTGGCCACCGGCGAGCTGGGGACGCTGCGCAACGTCGCCAAGGCCAGCCTGGTGTGCATGATGGCGGGGGCCGATTTCATCAAGACCTCAACCGGGAAGGAGAGCGTGAACGCGACCCTCCCGGTCGGCCTGGTGATGGTCCGCGCCATCCGCGCCTATCTGGAGCGCACCGGCTTCCGCGTGGGCTTCAAGCCCGCCGGCGGCATCCGAACCGCCAAGGAGTCGCTGGCCTGGCTCACCCTGATGAAGGAAGAGCTGGGTCGCCCGTGGCTCGAGCCGGAGCTCTTCCGGTTCGGGGCCAGCACCCTCCTCGGGGACATCGAGCGGCAGCTCGAGCATTTCGCCACCGGGCGGTACTCCGCCGGCCACCGGCACCCACTCGCCTAGCCCCGCGAGGACCCATGGCATCCATCTCCCAGCTCTTCACCACCATGGAATACGGCCCGGCGCCGGAGTCCGCCAAGCCGGCCCAGGCCTGGCTCGAGCGCCATGAGCGCGCGTTCGGCCACTTCGTGGGTGGGGCGTGGAGGGTGCCGGCCGGCGGCGGGCGGTTCGACACGATCAACCCGGCCAACCGCGAGGTGCTGGCGCAGGTGGCTCAGGGCAACGAGGCGGACGTGTCGGCCGCGGTGGCCGCCGCCCGTGCGGCTCAGCCCGGGTGGTGGGGGCTGGGGGGACACGGCCGAGCGCGCTACCTGTATGCGCTCGCCAGGATGGTCCAGCGCCACTCCCGCCTGTTTGCCGTGCTGGAGTCGCTCGACAACGGGAAGCCCATTCGCGAGTCGCGGGATATCGACATCCCTCTCGTGGCACGGCACTTCTACCACCATGCCGGCTGGGCTCAGCTGATGGGGCAGGTCATGCCGGGGGCGGTGCCGGTCGGCGTGGTCGGGCAGATCATCCCGTGGAACTTCCCGCTGCTGATGCTCGCGTGGAAGATCGCGCCTGCCTTGGCGATGGGGAACACGGTGGTGCTCAAGCCGGCCGAGTTCACCTCGCTCACATCCCTGCTGTTCGCGGATCTCTGCCACGAAGTCGCCCTGCCGGCGGGGGTGATCAACATCGTCACGGGCGATGGGCGCACCGGCGAGGCGCTGGTGACGCACCCGGGCGTCGACAAGATCGCCTTCACCGGCTCCACCGACGTCGGTCGGATCATCCGGACGGCCACGGCCGGGAGCGGAAAGCGGCTCTCCCTGGAGCTGGGCGGCAAGTCGCCCTTCATCGTCTACGAGGACGCCGACCTGGACAGCGTGGTCGAGGGGGTCGTGGACGCGATCTGGTTCAACCAGGGGCAGGTGTGCTGCGCCGGGTCGCGCATCCTGGCCCAGGAGGGGATCGCCGACGCGCTGGTCGCCAAGCTCCACGCCCGGATGGAGACCCTCCGAGTGGGCAACCCCCTCGACAAGGCGGTGGACATCGGGGCCATCGTCGCCCCGGTGCAGCTGGAGCGCATCACCGAGCTGGTGCGGCGCGGGCAGGAGGAGGGCGCGACCCTCTGGCAGCCGAGCTGGAGCTGTCCCACCGAGGGGGTCTTCTACCCGCCGACCCTGTTCACCGACGTCGCGCCGGCCGCCACCATCGCCCAGGAGGAGATCTTCGGGCCGGTGGTGGTGTTGATGACCTTTCGCACGCCGGTCGAGTCCATCGAGCTGGCCAACAACACCCGCTACGGACTCGCCGCGAGCGTCTGGACCGAGAACATCAACCTGGCGCTGGACGTCGCCCCCAAGATCAAGGCGGGCACGGTCTGGATCAACTGCACCAACGTGTTCGACGCCGCGAGCGGGTTCGGCGGCTACCGGGAAAGCGGGTTCGGACGGGAGGGCGGCAAGGAGGGTCTCTGGGAGTACGCCCACCTGCCCCTGGCGGAGGCGCCCGCACCGGCCGGGGCCTCGGTGACCCCGCCGCCGCCCGCGGCGCCGGCGGTCGGCGGCATGCCGCCCATCGATCGCACCGCGAAGCTCCACATCGGTGGGAAGCAGACGCGGCCGGACGAGGGATACAGCCTCGGCGTGCTGGACGCCTGGGGGCGCCACGTGGCCGACGTGGGTCGCGGCAACCGCAAGGACATTCGGAACGCCGTCGAGGCCGCCCATCGCGCGGCGGGCTGGACGCGCGCCACCGCGCACCACCGGGCCCAGGTGCTCTTCTATCTGGCGGAGAACCTGGCGGCCCGCGCCGATGAATTCACCCGCCGGCACGAGGCGCTCCTCGGGTGGGAGCGGGCGAGGGCGGAGGCCGAAGTCGCGGCCGCCCTGGATCGGGTGTACGCCTACGCCTCGTGGACCGACAAGTGGGATGGGGCGGTGCACCATACCCCGTTCCGCAACGTGACCCTGGCCATGCCCGAGCCGATCGGCGTGATGGGCGTGGTGTGCCCGGACGAGGCGCCGCTGCTCGGCTTCCTCTCCTGCGTGCTGCCGGCGGTGGCGATGGGCAACACGGTGGTGGCCGTGCCCTCCGAGCGGTGGCCCCTGCCGGCCACCGACCTCTACCAGGTGCTCGATACGTCGGATGTGCCGGAGGGCGTGATCAACATCGTGACCGGGGGGCGCGACGGCCTGGCCGAGGTCCTGGCCGCGCACGACGACGTGGACGGGATCTGGTACTTCGGCTCGGCGGCCGGGGCGGCGGCGGTCGAGCGTTTGTCGGCCGGGAACTTGAAGCGCACCTGGGTGCACGGCGATCGGCGCCTTGACTGGAGCCGGCTCGGCCCGGGTGAGGCGGAGGAGTTCCTGCGGCAGGCGACTCAGGTGAAGAACATCTGGGTGCCCTACGGAGAGTAGCCCCTAGGCGCCCGCCGGCCCCAACGCCGGCGCGACCACCACCTCCCGGGCCATCGCCTTCCCCAGCACGCCCGCCGCCTCCTGCGCGCTCCAGCACTCCAGCGACAGGTCCGCCCCCGCCGTCCGGGGGCGGACCCGTATCGTGACCCGCCGCTCGGTGACCCGGGAGCGCAGGTCCGCGACGGCCCCGGTGTGACCGCGGTCGAGCCCGTTGGCCACGCGCAGAATGCCGGCGAGCCGCCGCACGACGGCCTGTTCCTCCCGGTCCAGGGCGGCGAACTCCTCGTGCTTCTTGGTCGGTCCCCGCTTGCGGTGGTAGCGCGCGATGGCCGCGACCATCGTGCGGTCGCGGGTAGAGAGGGAGAGCCGGTCGGCGTGGAGGATGAGGCGCTGGGTGTGCTTGTGGTGCTTGCGGTAGCCGACCAGCTGGCCGACCTCGTGGAGCAGGCTCGCCGTCTCGAGGAGGGAGCGCTCCTCGGCCGCGGCGCCCAGGTGGGTGGCGAGCTGGTCGAAGAGCTGGAGCGCCAGGGTGCGCACCTGCTCGGCGTGGGCCCGGTCCACATGGCAGCGCTCGGCGAATTCGCGGGCCAGCCGCAGGGGGTCCGTCGCGGCGGGGGTCGCGTCGGCCCCGGCCATCTCCAGCAGGAGCCCCTCCCGCAGCCCGAACGCGCTCACCGTGAGGCGGCTCGCGTTGAGGTGCTCCAGCAGCGCCGCGGTGACCGCCAGCCCCGCCAGGATGATGTCGGCTCGCGCCGGGTTCAGGCCCGGCACCTGGCGGCGTTCTTCCGCCGATTTCCCGGCCAGCCACTCGAGCAGGTGGTCCACGTCCGCGATCGCCGCGACGGTCCCGTGCACCGGGTCCGCCGCCGAGCCCCCGCGGCGGGCCGCCGCCATCCGGCCCAGGTTGGTGAAGGTGCCGCCGGACCCGATGACGGTCGCGCCGGACCACTCCTGGGCGGAGAGCGCCTTGCGGAGCTGGCGGCGAATCCGCCGGCGGAGCTTCGCCACGGCGCGCCGGGGGTCGGCGCCGTCGCCCAGGTAGAGCTCGGTGAGGCGCACGGCCCCGAACGGGTGGGACTGGACCAGCTGGACAACCCCGTTCACGGCGCCGATCAGCTCGAGGCTCCCGCCGCCGATGTCGGCCACCATCGTCCGGTCGCCGGCCAGCCGGAAATGGTGCGCCACGGAGCGGTAGGAGAGCGCCGCCTCGGTCTCGGCGTCGATCACCCGCAGCTCGAGCCCCAGCTCGTCGCGGACCCGGGCGAGGAAGGCCGGCCCGTCGGCCGCCTCTCGGACGGCGGAGGTGGCCACGCCGGCGACGCGCTCGACACCCCGCCGGGCGGAGACGTCGAGCATGCGACGGAGCGCGGCCAGGGCGCGGCGGACCGCCTCGGGGTCGAGCCGGCCGGTGCGGGCGACTCCCGCGGCCAGCCGAGGCTGGTCCTTCACCTCGTCGAGCACGGTGAGGCCGGTGGTGGGGTCGTACTCCGCGACGAGGAGTCGGATCGAGTTGGAGCCGACGTCGATCGCGCCGTAGCGCGGACGGGCGGGGGTCGGGCCAGCGGGATCGCCCATCAGGCGGGCAGGGGGTCGCCCCGGTCCTCCGCATGGTGCTTGATGGACTTGCCCTCGACCAGGAACACGACGTCCTCGCCGATGTTGGTGGCGAGATCCGCCACGCGCTCCAAGTTCCGGCTCACCAGGATCAGCTCGAGCCCGGCGCTGATGGTGTGCGGGTCCTCCATCATGTGGGTGAGGAGGATGCGAAAGACCGAGCGCTGGAGGTTGTCCACCGTGTCGTCCTGGAGGCAGACCGCGCGGCCGGCGGCCGCGTCTCCCCGAATGAAGGCCTCGAGCGAGTCCGCCAGCATCCGCCGGGCGACCCGAGCCATCTCGATCAGCTCGGGCTCCGGCGCGATCGGCCGGAACTTGCTCAGCCGGTCGGCGGATTGCGCGATGTTCACCGCATGGTCCCCCACCCGCTCGAGGTCGTTGGCGATCTTGAGCGCGGAGGTGAGCATCCGGAGGTCGCGGGCCATCGGCTGTTGCAGGGCCAGCAGGTTGATGCAGTGCTCTTCGAGGTCCACCTCGAGGTGGTCGATCATGCGGTCGCCCCGAATGACCTCCTGCGCCTTCGTGGTGTCGCGGTCCAGCAGGGCCTCGACCGCGAGCCCCAGCGCGGACTCGGCTTCGGACGACATGGTGAGGAGCTTCACCTTGACCTGGTTCAGCTCGTCGTGGAAATGGCGATGGGTCTCGAGGCTCATCCGAATCTCCCGGTCAGATAGGCCTCGGTCCGCTCGTGGGTCGGGGCGGTGAAGATCCGCTCCGTCTCGTCGAACTCCACCAGGTTCCCCGCGTCGAAGAACCCCGTGAAGTCGGACACCCGGGCCGCCTGCTGCAGGTTGTGGGTGACGATGACGATCGTATAGTGCAGCTTCAGCTCGACGATCAGCTCCTCCACCCGCTGGGTCGCGATGGGATCGAGCGCGCTGCAGGGCTCGTCCATCAGGAGCACCTCGGGCTGGTTGCCCAGCGCGCGGGCGATGCAGAGGCGCTGCTGCTGGCCGCCGGAGAGGGTGGTGCCCGGATCGTCCAACCGGTCCTTCACCTCGTCCCACAGGGCGGCCTGCCGAAGGCAGCGCTCGACCAGGTCCGGGAGGTCCCGCTTGGTGACGAGGGCGTTCAAGGCGGGGCCGTAGGCGACGTTGTCGAACACCGACTTGGGGAACGGGTTCGGCCGCTGGAACACCATGCCCACGCGTTGCCTGAGGGTCACGAGGTCGGTCCCCGGGGCGTAGACCG
Source organism: Gemmatimonadales bacterium (assembly GCA_041607595.1). Classification (GTDB taxonomy): domain Bacteria; phylum Gemmatimonadota; class Gemmatimonadetes; order Gemmatimonadales; family GWC2-71-9; genus JBFIUJ01. The sequence continues at coordinate 7,932 of JBFIUJ010000061.1, forward strand.
AGGCCCCTTCCAAGAGGATGTCTCCCTCCCACCGGGTCCCCGGGATCAGCTCGTTGAGCCGATTGACGGACCGGAGGAAGGTGGACTTCCCGCACCCGGAGGGGCCGATGATGGCGGTGACGGCTCGCCGGGGGATGGCCAGGTCGATGCCGTGGAGGACGCGCTGCGGGCCGTAGAAGAACCGGAAGGCCCGCGCCTCGACGGCCGGGGACCCGATCTGGGCGGCGGGCGGCCTCGGGGCCCGGGGCGCGAAGGTGGGCTTGGTGGAGAGCGTCGGAGGGAGGCCGATGGTCATCCGAACCGACCCGTGATGTACGCCTCGGTCTGCTCATTGCGCGGCGCGGTGAAGATCTGCTTGGTGCGTCCGGTTTCCACCATGGTTCCAAGGTAGAAGAAGGTCGTCGTGTCCGACACCCTCGCGGCCTGCTGCATGTTGTGGGTGACGATGATGATCGTGTAGTCCGCCCGGAGCTCGAAGAGGAGCTCCTCGATGGCCCGGGTTCCCCGTGGATCGAGCGAAGCGGTGGGCTCGTCGAGCAGGACCACGTCCGGCGACGGGGCGAGCGTCCGGGCCAGGCAGAGGCGCTGTTGCTGGCCGCCGGAGAGGGCAAGCGGGCTCGCCCGCAGGCGGTCCTTGACCTCGTCCCACAGGGCCGCCTGGCGAAGCGAGCGCTCCACCGTCTCGTCCAGCGCCCCCTTCGGCACTCGGCCGTCCACCCGCAGGCCCGCCGCGACGTTGTCCTGGATCGACATGGTGGGGAACGGCGTGGGCTGCTGGAACACCATCCCGATCCGCCGCCGGAGCTGCATCGGGCTGACGCGGCTGCCGTACACGTCCACGCCGTCGAGCAGCACCCGCCCGGTGATCCAGCCCCCCTCCGACAGCTCGTGCATCCGGTTGAGCGTGCGGAGAAAGGTGGACTTGCCGCAGCCGGACGGCCCGATCAGGGCGTGGACCTGGTTGGCCGTGAAGGCAAGGCTCACGCCCTTGACGGCGGTGAACTTCCCGTACATCGCCGTCACCTTGTCGGTCTCCAGCCGCGGCGGTCGCTCAACCATGCAGGGTAAACCGCCTCCGGGTGGCGATCCTCGCCGCCAGGCTCAGCACCAAGACCAGCAGGATGAGGACCAGGGCCGTGGCCCACGCCAGGCGGTGCCACTCCTCGTACGGGCCGGTCGCGTAGGTGAACACGACCAGGGGCAGCGCCGCCATGGGCTGGTTGAGGTCGAGACTCATGAACTGGCTCCCCAGGGCGGTGAACAGGAGCGGGGCCGTCTCGCCAGCCGCCCGCGCGACCGCCAGGAGGGTGCCGGTCACGATGCCCGGCAGGGCGGTGCGCACCACGACGCTGAGGCTGGTCCGCCAGCGCGGGTATCCGAGCGCGAGCGCCGCCTCCCGCAGCGCGTGCGGCACGAGCCGGACCATCTCCTCGGTCGTGCGCATGACCATGGGGATCATGATCAGCGCCAGGGCCACGCTGCCGGCCAGACCGGAGAAGTGCTTTTGTGTCGCCACGACCCACACCCACACGAAGACGCCGACCACGATGGACGGGGTGCCGTTCATCACGTCGGCCACGAACCGGGTGAACCACGCCAGGCGGGTCCCGGGGTACTCCGCGCAGTAGATGCCCGCGCCGACCCCCAACGGGACGCCTAGCAGACAGGCCACGCCGACGATCCCCAGCGTCCCCACGATCGCGTGAGCCACGCCGCCGCCCTCGCCCCCGGCCGGTGCCGGCGTCTCCAGGAAGAAGGCCCAGTTGACGCTCCCCGCGCCTTTCAGGACCAGGCTCACCAGGATGGCGGCCAGGGGAAGGAGGGCGAGCCCAACGGCGGCCAGCATGAGGCCCACCATGACCCGCCCCTTGAAGCGCCGAAAGAACACGCGCCCCCTCACGGCCGGCTCCCCGACGCGCGCTGGACCCGCCAGACGAGGAGCCGGGCCGCGGCGTTCACCAGCACCGTGACCAGGAACAGGGCGAGCGCCACGTAGGACAGCGCGGCGAGGTGGATGTCCGTGACCGCCTCGGTGAACTCGTTGGCGATGGCGGCGGCCATGGTATAGCCCGGCGCAAACAGGGACGCCGCGATCTCGTGCCGGTTCCCGATGACCATGGTGACCGCCATCGTCTCGCCGAGGGCCCGTCCCAACCCCAGGATCACCGCCCCCACCAATCCCGAGCGCGCGTAGGGCACGACCGCGGTGATCACGGCCTCCCAACGGGTGGCGCCCAGGGCCAGCGCCGCCTCCCGCTGACTGGACGGCACCGCCAGGAGGACCTCGCGAGAGACCGACATGATGTACGGCATGACCATGATCGCGAGGATCAGCCCGGCCGTCAGGACCGACGGGCCGTAGATCGGCCCCTGGAAGAGCGGGAGGAAGCCCAGCGCATCCTTCAACAGCGGGAAGAGCGTGGTCCGCAGCAGCGGGATCAAGACGAAGATCCCCCACAGCCCGTACACCACGCTCGGGATCGCCGCCAGCAGCTCCACGAGGAAGGCGATGGGGGTGCGGATCCGCGTGGGGGCGAACTCGGTGAGGAAGATCGCGACGCCGAGGGAGAGCGGCACGGCCACGACCAGCGCCACGAATGAGGTGAGGAGCGTCCCGACGATCAACGGAAACGCCCCGAACTCCTCGGCCACCGGGTCCCAGGTGCTCGAGGTCATGAAGCCGAGCCCGAACTGCTCGATCGCGAGGCGCGAGCCGACGTAGAGCTCCCAGACCAGGAAGCCGAGGAGGGTCGGGATGCTGAGCGCGGCGAGGACGAGGATGCCCCGGAAGAGGCGATCCCCGTACTGGCGGCCCAGCAGCGAGAACGAAGCGCCGCCGGGTGGGGGCGCTTCGTTCAACATCGGACTGGTCGGCATGGACCCC
>JBFIUJ010000062.1:0-10732 GCA_041607595.1 Gemmatimonadales bacterium
CTCGGGGCCGCGCCGGGCCCGAACTCCCTGACCGCCACCGCGACCGGCGCCGGGATCTCCGGCAACCCGGCCACCTTCACCGCCACCGCGACGGACACGCCTCCCGCGAGCGTGAGTCTGCTGGAGGGGAACGGGCAGACGGCCTTCGTGGGCAGCGCCGTCGGGATCGCGCCGGCCGTCGTGGTCCGGGACGCGGGCGGAAGCCCGGTGGCCGGCGTGGCGGTGACCTTCGCCGTGACCTCGGGCGGCGGCAGCGCGTCGGGCACCTCGCGCACCACTGACGCCGCGGGAGTGGCCCGGGTCGGCGGCTGGACCCTCGGGACCGTCCCCGGCGCCAACGGGATGACCGCGACCGTCGCGGGCGCGGGGATCGCCGGCAACCCGGTCGCCTTCACCGCTACGGCGGTTGCCGGGCCGCCCTCGAGCGTGACGATGTACGAGGGCGACAACCAGACCGCGCTTGCCGGGGCCCGGGTGCTGATCCGGCCCAGGGTGCTGGTCCGCGATCGCTTCGGCAACACCGTGCCCGACGCCGGCGTCACGTTCGCGGTCGCCTCGGGCGGCGGCAGCGCGACCGGCACCGCTCAGACCTCCGACAGCATCGGGGAGGCCCGGGTGGACAGCTGGACCCTGGGCGGGGTGCCCGGACCCAACACCATGACGGCCACGGTCGCGGGCACCGGGGTCTCCGGGAACCCGATCACCTTCAGCGCGACCGGGATCGCCGCGGCGTTCGACATCACCCTCCGCTACCTGTCCACCCCCACCGCCAGCCAGCAGCAGGCCTTCACCGATGCGGTCGCGAAGTGGGAGCAGCTCGTGGTGGGCGACCTCCAGGATGTCTTCCTCGTCGCCCCGGCCGGGACCTGCGGCCCGGGGTCTCCCGCGATCAGCGAGGCGGTAGACGATCTCCTGATCCTGGTCACCGTGACCGCCATCGACGGCCCCGGGGGCATCCTGGGCCAGGCCACCGCATGCTACGTCCGCTCCGCCAACCGGATCCCGGTGATGGGGTTCATGCGGTTCGACGCGGCGGACCTCGCGACCCTGGAGGCCCAGAACCTCCTTCTGCCGGTGATCCTCCACGAGATGGGGCACGTGCTGGGCTTCGGCACCATCTGGACCGACCTCGGCCTCCTGAGCGGCGCGGGCGGTCCCGATCCCTTCTTCAACGGGCGCCTGGCGCGGGACGCCTTTTTAGAGGTGGGCGGCGACTCCTACGGCGGGACCCCGGTGCCGGTCGAGAACACGGGAGGCTCCGGGACGCGGGATGCCCACTGGCGCGAGTCCATCTTCGCGAACGAGCTGATGACCGGGTTCGTCGACCCGGGGAGCAACCCGCTGAGCCGGGTCTCGGTCGCCTCGCTCAGCGACGCGGGCTACGTCGCCAACCCCGATGCGGCCGATGGCTACACCCTCCCCGGCGCCCTGGCCGCGGCCGCCGCCGGCCGGCTCTATCTGCTGCAGGACGTGCCCGACGTCCAGCGCTACTCGGTGCACCCCGATGGCCGGGTGACGCCGCTCCCGCCACCCCCGAGGCGATGATGCGCCGGGGGCTCCTCGCCCTGACCGGGCTCGTGCTCGCGTGCGGATCGCCTCCACCGCCGGACCCGTTGGCCGGGACCTGGGTGGACCTCACCCACGACTTCTCGTCAGAGACGATCTACTGGCCCACCGCCAAGCCCTTCTCGCTCGAGGTGGTGAGCGAGGGGCAAACCCCGGGGGGCTTCTACTATGCCGCGAACGACTACGCGGCCGCCGAGCACGGAGGGACCCACCTCGACGCGCCGATCCACTTTTCCGAGGGGCGCCTGACCGCGGACGCAATCCCGCTGGAGCGCCTGGTGGGCCCCGCCGCCGTGGTGGATGTGTCGGCCGCGGCGGCCGCCGACCCGGACCATGAGGTTCCGGTCGAGCGCTTCCTCGCCTGGGAGCGGGACCACGGCCCCCTGCCGGAGGGCGGGATCGTGCTCCTCCGGACCGGGTGGGGGAGCCGTTGGCCGGACCGCCTGCGGTACCTGGGCACCGACCGCACCGGCCCCGACGCCGTCCCCCACCTCCACTTCCCGGGACTCTCCCCGGCGGCGGCCCGGTGGCTGGTGGCGGAGCGCCGGATCCACGCGATCGGGATCGACACGCCGAGCATCGACCGCGGACAGTCCACCACGTTCGAATCCCACCGGGTCCTCTTCGCGGCGGACATCCCGGCGTTCGAGAACGTCGCCCACCTCGACCGCCTTCCGCCGCGGGGCGCCTTCGTCATCGCCCTCCCGATGAAGATCCGGGGCGGGAGCGGCGCGCCGCTCCGCATCGTCGCCCTGGTGGGCGAGTGAGCCGGAGTCTCGACCTCAACGCGGATCTGGGCGAGGGGGTGGGCGACGACGAAGCCCTCCTCGACATCGTCACCTCGGCCAACATCGCCTGCGGCTTCCACGCGGGAGACCCCGCGACCATGCGCGCGACCGTTGAGGCGGCGGCCCGCCGCCGCGTCGCGATCGGGGCGCATCCCGGCTATCCCGATCGGATGGGCTTCGGCCGCCGGGCGCTCGATGCCACGCCCGAGGAGATCGCGGCGGACGTCGTCTACCAGGTGGGCGCGCTCGCGGCCACCTGCGCCGCCGCCGGCGCCCGGCTCCGCTACGTGAAGCCGCACGGCGCGCTCTACAACCGCGCCGCGGTGGATCGGGCCGCGGCCCGGGCCGTCGCGGGGGCCGTCCGCGCGGTGGACCCGGGCCTCCGGCTGCTCGGGCTGGCCGGGAGCGTCCTCGTCGCCGAGGGGCGGGAGGCGGGCGTGACCGTGGCGGAGGAGGCGTTCGCGGACCGCGCGTACCGCGACGACGGCACGCTCCTCCCCCGCACGGAGCCCGGCGCCCTGCTGCTCGACCGTGAGGCGGCGGTGTCCCGCGCCGTGCGCCTCGCGAAGGAGGGCCGAGTCCGCACGGCGGAGGGCGCGGACCTGGCGCTGCGGCCGGACTCGCTCTGCGTCCACGGCGACTCGCCGGGCGCGGTGGAGCTGGCCCGCGCGATCCGAGCCGCGCTGGAGCAGGCCGGCCTGCGCCTCGCGCCGTTCGCGCCGTGAGCCGGCCGGCGCCGGCCATCCTGCCGCTGGGAGAGTCGGCTCTCACGATCGCGATTGGCGACCGGGTGGATCCGGGCCTCAACGCGTGGACCCGCGCCATCCGCGACGCGATCGACCGCGCATCGCTCCCGGGAGTCCGCGAGGTGATCGCCGCCTACGCCACCGTGACCGTCTTCTACGACCCGCTCGCCGCCGACACCGGCCACCTGGCCTCCGCGCTGGGCGAGATCGCTCGCGGCGTGGAGCCCCCGCCGGCCGCGGCGCCCACCCGGCTGCACCGAGTCCCGGTCCGCTACGACGGTCAGGACCTGGAGGCCGTCGCCGGCCGCACCGGGCTCTCCGTTCAGGAGGTCATCGCCCGCCACGCCGAGCGGACCTACACCGTCTACTGTCTCGGCTTCGTGCCCGGCTTCGCCTATCTCGGCGAGCTCGACGCGGCGCTGGCCCTTCCTCGGCGCGAGGCGCCCCGCCGCCGGGTCCCGGCCGGGAGCGTCGCGATCGCCGGCCGGCAGACCGGCGTCTACCCCTACGAGACCCCCGGGGGATGGCACCTGCTCGGCCACACCGACCTCGTCGCGTTCGACCCCGCGCGCGAGCCCCCGGCGCTCTTCGCCCCCGGTGACGCCGTGCGGTTCGAGCCGGTCGCGTGATCACCGTCCGGCAAGCGCCGGCGTACCTCGCGGTCCAGGATCTCGGCTGGCCCGTCGGTCGCGGCCTCGGACTCCCCCCCGGCGGGGCGATGGACCGCTCGGCCCTGCAGACGGCAAACCTCCTGCTGGGCAACGCCGCGGGCGCAGCCGCCCTGGAGTGGGCGATCGGCGCCGGCACCCTCGCGTTCGAGGCCCCGACCCGACTCGCCTTGGCCGGCGCCGGCGGCGATGCTCGACTGGGCGGCTCGGACGCGCCGCCTTTCACCGTGCTCGAGGCTCGGGCCGGGGACGAGCTCCGGGTGGAGCGCCTGCGCTCCGGCGCCTGGCTCTACGTCTGCCTCTGCGGCGGCGTGAGCGTCCCGCCGATCCTCGGCAGCCGCTCCACGCTGCTGACCGCGGGGTTCGGCGGGCACGGGGGGCGGCTCCTGCGGGACGACGACCGGCTCCCGACCGGCCGAGTCCCGGACCGGGCTCCGGCCCCGGGCCTCGCCCTCCCGGCCGAGCTCAGGCCCGCCGACGAGGGGCCGATCCGGATCCTGGCAGGCCCCCAGCGGGCCCGGTTCCCCGACTCGGCTTGGGACGCGCTGCTGGCGGGGGAGTATCGGATCGCCGCGGGAAGCCGGATGGGATACCGACTCGATGGGCCGCCCCTCGCCGTCCCGGGCCTGGGCGACCTGCCCTCGGAGGCGGCGGTGCCCGGTGCCGTGCAGGTCCCGCCCGACGGGCTCCCGATCGCGCTGATGCCCGACGGCCCCACGATCGGCGGCTACGCGAAGCTCGCCGTCGTGCTCGCCGAGGACGTGGACCGCCTGGCACAGCGAGTCCCCGGCGCGCCGGTACGGTTCGAGGCCCTGACCCTGGGCGAGGCGCACGCGCACCTCCGGGCGGCGCGGGCCCGGCTGGAGGCGCTCACGACTTGGGTCGAGCGGGCGAGGCGATGAGCGGACCGCGTCCCGGGACCTCGTCCCTCGTCGTGGCCGCGTTCGTCGGCCCGGGCACGGTGCTCACCTGCGCCACCGCGGGCATGGCTTACGGGTACGCGCTGGGCTGGGTGCTGCTCTTCGCCACCGCGGCGGTCTTCGTCCTCCAGGCGTTCACCGCCGGCACCGGCATCTGGGCACGGGTCGGGGTCGGCGAAGCGATGCGGCGGCAGTGGACGTCCCCCGCGCTCCGGACCGTCTCGGTCGGGCTGGTGGTGACCGGCCTCTGGGTCGGCTGCGCGGCCTTTCAGATGGGGAACCTGGTCGGGGCCGCGAGCGGGATCGCCTCGATGGCTCCCGGGATGGAGCGGCGGCTCCTCGTCGTCGTCCTCGCCGCCGCCGCCGGGCTGGTCCTGGGACTCGAGCTCCGGGTGGTGGGCCGGCTCCTCGCGGCGCTGGTCGCCCTGATGGGCACGCTCTTCCTGGTCGCGATGCTGGCCGTGCCGGTGGACTGGGGCCGCGCGCTCCGCGGCCTCGCGGTGCCCTCGGTCCCCTCCGGCTCCTGGCTCACCGCGCTCGCGCTGGTGGGTACGACCGTGGTCACCTATAACCTCTTCCTCCACGCCACGGCGGCGCGGCTCTACTGGGCCGACGAGCCGGATCCCCGCCGCGCCTGGCGGGGCGAGCTGCTCGGCATGGCGGTCTTCATCCCCCTCGGCGGGCTCATCTCCTTCGCCATTCTCGCGACCGGCGCCGCGCTCGGCGGGGGGCAGCCGGCGGGCGTGGGCCAGGTCGCGGCCCTGCTGGAGCCGGTGGCGGGGCGGTTCGCTCGAGTGGTCTTCGGCCTCGGGCTCACCGTCGCCGGCTTCACCTCCGCCCTGACCGCCCCGCTGGCCGCCGCGGCGGGCATCCGGGAGCTCTTCGGCTGGGAGGGCGGGGAGCGGAGCGCCCGCGCGCGGCTGGTCTGGGGATCCGTGCTGCTGGTCGGCGCGGGGCTGGCGCTCGCGGGGTGGTCCCCGGTACCGGCCATCGTGGCCGCCCAGGCGGCGAACGGCGTCCTGCTGCCCGTGATCGCGGCCTTCGTGCTGATCCTGTCCATCCGTCAGCGGGTGGTGCCGCTCCCCCGCTGGTTCCAGGCGCTGGGTGGGCTGATCGTGCTGGTCTGCGCTCTCCTGGGGGCCCGGACCCTCTGGTGGGTGTGGGAGCGGGTCGGCGGGTAGGCCGCAGGACCCTGGCCTGGATGTTGCCAACGGTAGGTCCGGCAACCGGGCGATGGTCAGCCTATTATCTTACGCCCGACCGTAGGGGCGCCCGGCCCCCGGCGGCACCCCACTCCAATTGGCGGAACGACCCGTGAGCACAGGCCCGGCCCGGACGGCAGCGTACATCTCCAGCAACGATCGGCTCGACTCGGTCTTCGGCAAGGACGTCTTCTCCCGGCGGGTGATGCGGCAGCGCCTCCCCAACGAGGTGTACCAGAGCCTCGTCCGGACCATCGACCACGGCGACATGATCGATCCGGCCGTGGCGGACGTGGTCGCGGCCACGATGAAGGACTGGGCGATCGAGCACGGGGCGACCCACTTCACCCACTGGTTCCAGCCGCTGACCGGACTGACCGCCGAGAAGCACGACTCGCTCGCGTCGCCGGACGGGGTGGGGGGGGTCATCTTCAACTTCGCCGGGACCGAGCTGGTGCAGGGCGAGCCGGACGCCTCGAGCTTCCCCTCGGGCGGCATCCGGGCCACGTTCGAGGCCCGCGGCTACACCGCCTGGGATCCGACCAGCCCGGCCTTCCTGATGCGGGGCGACAACAACGTCACCCTCGTCATCCCGACGGCCTTCGTCTCCTGGACCGGCGAGGCGCTGGACACCAAGATCCCGCTCCTCCGCTCGGTGGATGCGCTCTCCAAGCAGGCGCTCCGGATCCTGAAGATCTTCGGCACCGACGTCGGCGTTCGGCGGGTCTCGACCACCGTGGGGCCCGAGCAGGAGTACTTCCTGGTCGATCGGGAGCTCTACTTCAGCCGGCCGGACCTGCTCACCTGCGAGCGCACCCTCTTCGGGGCCCGCCCGCCCAAGGGCCAACAGCTCGAGGACCACTACTTCGGCACGATCCCGCCGCGGGTCCTCGCCTTCATGGCCGAGGCCGAGCTGGAGCTCTACCGCCTCGGCGTCCCGGTGAAGACCCGGCACAACGAGGTCGCGCCCGGCCAGTACGAGATCGCGCCGCTCTTCGAGAGCAGCACCCTGGCGAGCGATCACCAGATGCTCATGATGGAGACGCTCCGCCGGGTCGCCCCGCGGTACGGCCTCCAGGTGCTCCTGCACGAGAAGCCGTTCGCCGGGGTGAACGGCTCGGGCAAGCACAACAACTGGTCCATGTCCACCGACACCGGGACCAACCTGCTCGATCCGCAGGACGAGACCCACACCAACATGCAGTTCCTGGTGTTCCTCTGCGGCATCATCCGGGCGGTGGATCTCCACGCCGACCTGCTGCGGGCCTCCATCGCCTCCCCCGGGAACGATCACCGGCTCGGGGCCAACGAGGCGCCGCCGGCCATCATCTCGATCTTTCTCGGGAAGATGCTCTCGGACATCCTGGAGCAGGTGGAGCAGGGCCTTCCCAAGCGCACGCTGCGCGGCGGGGTGCTGAACCTCGGCGCCAACACCCTGCCGCAGCTGCCCCGGCACTCCGGCGACCGCAACCGCACGTCGCCGTTCGCCTTCACCGGCAACAAGTTCGAGTTCCGCGCGGTCGGCGCCAGCCAGAGCATCGCCTGGCCCAACACGGTCCTCAACACGATCGTGGCGGAGTCGCTGGACCACATGGCCACGGAGCTGGAGAAGGCGGTCGGGTCCAAGCCCACGCAGGCCAAGCTCCAGGCCGGGGTGCTCGCGGTGCTCAAGAAGGTCATCAAGCAGCACAAGCGGGTGATCTTCGACGGCGACAACTACTCCGCCGAGTGGCACAAGGAAGCGGCCCGTCGGGGCCTCCCCATGCTGCAGGACTCGGTGGCGGCGTTCCCGGTGCTCCGGGCCAAGAAGAACGTCGACATCTTCAAGCGCTACGGGGTGATGAGCCCCGCGGAGATGGCCTCGCGGACCCACATCGCGGTCGAGAAGTACGTGAAGCAGCTCTCGATCGAGGCGGAGACCATGGTCGCGATGGCCCGCACCATGATCCTCCCCGCGGCGCTGCGCCATCAGGTGCTGCTGGGCGAGGCGGTTCATGCCGCCGAAGTGGCCGGGGTCAAGACGACCGACGGCACGGCCGCCATCAAGGAGTTCGTCGGCCTGGTGGGCAAGTTCCGGGAGGCGATCGCGACCCTGGACAAGGCCTCCGCGAACCATCTGGAAGATCCGAACGCGCAGGCGGAGCACATCAAGCAGAAGGTGAAGCCGGCGATGGCGGTCCTCCGGGATGCGGCCGACCATCTGGAGGCGCTGGTCGCCTCCGACCTCTGGCCGGTGCCGACCTATCGCAAGCTCCTGTTCCTGAAGTAGCCCGACGACTCGGTGGGCGGGGCGGGGCGGCGGGGATTCCTCCCGCCGCCCCGCGTCGCGCCGATGCTGGACAGGCAGGGGCCCGGCATCCGATCTTCCAGCCACCGACCCACTCGGGAGCCCGCGCCATGATCGCCCCGCTCAGCGCCGATACCTACGGGCTGACCGACATCGGCAAGGTCCGCCGGATCAACCAGGACCATTTCCTGATCGCGGGCCTCCACAAGGTCATCGAGATCCAGCATACCAGCCTGACCCGGAAGGACCAGCACCGCTTCGACAGCGGGGCCCGGGCCCTGCTGCTCCTCGTCGCCGACGGCGTGGGTGGGGGGAGCGGGGGAGAGGAAGCGAGCGGCCTGGCGCTGGACACCATCGTGGGGTACGCCACCAACTCGATGCGGTGCTTCTACAAGCTGGACGACCGGGTCACGACCGACCTGTTGCAGGAGCTGGCGCAGTCGGTCCGCCAGAGCCACGAGACGGTGCGAGCCGAGGCGTCCAGCCGTCCCGGCCTCTTGGGCATGGCGACCACCCTCACGATGGCCCACGTGCTCTGGCCCCGCGCCTACGTCGTGCAGATCGGGGACAGCCGGTGCTACCACCTCCACGGCGGGCGCCTGGAGCAGGTGACCAAGGACCAGACGATCGCCCAGGAGCTGGTGGACCAGGGCATCCTCCCCGCCGAGCAGATCGAGCACTCCCCGCTGTCCAACGTGCTGGCGCGGTCCATCGGGGGCGACGAAGTGGATCTGACCCCGGCCATCTCCACCGTCTCGCTCGCCCCGGGGGACGTGCTCCTCCTCTGCAGCGACGGCCTGACCCGCCACCTGTCGCAGGAGGCCATCGCCGAGCGGCTCGACCAGGCCGAGTCGGCCCGTGCGGCGTGCGAGCGCCTGGTGCAGGATGCGCTGGACGCCGGCGGCTCGGACAACGTGACCGTGGTCGTCGCCCGCTTCCCGGCCGAGGGCTAGCCGGCGCCGAGCGTCTCCGCGACACGCGCGAGACGCCCCCGCGCCTCCCGGGCCACCGCCGCGATCGCTGGATTCCCGCCCAGGTCCCCCACCCGCATCATCATCTCGGGGTCCGCCAGCCGCACGATGGTCCCCCCGTCCGCCGCCGCCTCGACCGTCACGTTGCAGGGCAGGAGCAGCCCCACCTCCGCGCTCTCCTGGAGGGCGCGGTGGGCGAGGGCCGGATTGCAGGCGCCCAGGATCGCGTAGGGGCGAAAGGCCTCGCCCAGCTTCTCGGCCAAGGCGCTCCGCATGTCGATCGTCGTCAGCACGCCGAAGCCCTCGGCCTGGAGTGCCTCTCGCGCCCGCACCAGTCCCTCCGGGTAGGCCACCGGGAGCTTCACTTCGAATCCGAGTCCCTGCGTCATCCTGCGCTCCTTTCCGATCGGATCACGGGTGCTGGACGGGGCCGCGGCCTTCCGATCGTCCCCGCCGGAGGTCACCTTGGGGACCACCCCGCCGAGCCTCGACGCCCGCAGCCGGAGAGCCGTCCCCCATGACCCCAAGCCCCGCCGACGACCTCGGGATCTCCACCGACCTCTCGTACGTGTTCCTGCTGTTCCTCCTCTTCGTGATCCCGCGGTACCTGCAGCGCTTCCGGCTGCCGAGCGCCATCACCAGCCTCGTGCTCGGCGTGGCGGCGGGCTACCTCGGCCTCTTCCAGGGCGACTCCACCATCACCCTGCTGGCCACCTTCGGCATCGTGGCGCTCTTCCTCTTTGCCGGCCTCGAGATCGACTTCGAGGCGCTGCGGCCCAACGCGCGTGTCCTGGCGCAGCACGTAGTCATCGCCGTCGTGACGATCGCCGCGGTCACGCTCGGCGGCGCGAAGGTCTTCGCGCTCGACCTGCGGCCCGCGTCGCTGCTCGCCCTGGCCCTCCTGACCCCGTCGGCCGGGTTCATTCTGGCCTCGCTCGACGGGTTCGGCCTCACCCCGGCGGAGCAGCTCTGGATCAGCTCCAAGGCGATCGCCGCCGAGCTGATGGCGCTGGCCGTGCTGTTCATCGCTCTGCAGACCACGTCGGTCGCCCAGTTCGGGGTGAGCGTGGTCGCCCTCGGCGCGCTGGTGCTCGTGATCCCCCAGCTCTTCCGGATCTTCGCCGCCCGGATCGCCCCGTTCGCGCCGCGCTCGGAGTTCGCCTTCCTCCTGATGATCGCGGTCGTGTGCGCCTACGCCACCCGGAAGCTCGGCGTCTACTACCTGGTCGGCGCCTTCATCGTCGGGGTCGCCGCCCAGCGATTCCGGGAGCGCCTCCCGGCCATCAGCTCCGAGCGCATGCTGCACGCGGTGGAGGCCTTCGCCTCGGTGTTCGCTCCCTTCTATTTCTTCCAGGCCGGGCTCCACATCCGGCCCCAGGACTTGGGACTCCCGGCCCTGCTGATCGGCGCCGGGCTCCTGCTCGTGCTCCTGGCGCTCCGGCTGGGCCTCATCGTGGCCCACCGGCGGTTCGCCATCGGGGAGGCACCGGACCACGCGGCGCGGGTCGGGGTGGCCCTGATGCCGACCTTGGTCTTCGCCCTGGTGATCGGCGACATCCTGCGCGAGCAGTTCGCGGTCTCGGC
>JBFIUJ010000063.1:0-10697 GCA_041607595.1 Gemmatimonadales bacterium
GCTGACCGAGCCGGAGGCGGTGCCGGGCCTCGGGGCGCGTTGACACAACCCGGGGCCTCGACTACGTTTACGCCACTTGTGAAGCGGGGCGCTTCGCCCCCACCCCGAGCCTGGCCGGTTTGAGCCAGCGCGACCGGGTCCCTAGCGCGAGCCCGCGGCCGAGAGCCGGCGGCTCACGGCGGGACATCCCGGTCGGCCCGGGATGTTTTTTTTTCTTGCAACGCGGAGGCAGGCACACTGTCGACTGACCGAGACCGGCGCACCCGCGTCAACCGTCAGATCCGGATCAGTCCGGTCCGGGTCGTCACCGCCGAGGGCGAGCAGCTCGGGGTGCTCCCGATCGAAGAGGCGATGGCGGCGGCGGCGGAGCGGGGATTGGACCTAGTGGAAGTGGCGCCGACGGCGCGCCCCCCCGTGGTCAAGATCATGGACTACGGCAAGTTCAAGTTCGAGGAGGCCAAGGCCGCACGCGCCGCGAAGAAGAAGCAGCACGTGATCCAGCTGAAAGAAGTGAAGTTCCGGCCGGGGATCGACGATCACGACTTCGAGTTCAAGACGCGCCACGCCCGGGAGTTTCTGGGCGACGGCAACAAGGTGAAGGTGACGATGATGTTCCGGGGGCGGCAGTTGGCCCATCCGGAGCTGGGGCGGGCGGTGCTGGACCGCGTGGCCGAGACGCTGGCGGACGTGGGGAAGATCGAGATGGAGGCCACGCTGGAAGGCCGCAACATGACCATGGTGATCGCGCCGAAGTAGCCCGCGCGCCGATCGAGGAGGACCGAGGCGAATGCCCAAGATGAAGACGAAGCGCGCCGCGATGAAGCGCTTCACCAAGACGGGGACCGGGAAGCTGAAGCGCTTCCGCGCGAACCACAGCCACATTCTGACTAAGAAGACGCGCAAGCGGAAGAACCGGCTCAAGAAGGCGACGTTGGTGAGCTCGGCCGATTTCCCCCGCGTGAGCCGTCTCCTCCAGGCCTGAGGGAGTTGCCATGCCACGCGTAAAGAACGGCCCGGCGCACCACGCGCGGAAGCGGAAGATCATGCAGGCCGCCAAGGGGGCCCGAGGCGGCCGGAGCAAGCTGTACAAGGCGGCGAAGGAGACGGTCGAGCGCGGGCTGCGCTACGCCTACCGCGACCGGCGCAAGAAGAAGAGCGAGTTCCGTCAGCTCTGGATCGCGCGGATCAACGCCGCGGCCCGGACGGAAGGCCTGAGCTACAGCCGGCTGATGAGCGGCCTGAAGAAGGCCGGGGTCGAGATCAACCGGAAGATGCTCGCGGATCTCGCGGTGCGGGACGCCGAGGCGTTTGCCCGCATCGCGGAGGTGGCCAAGAGCGCCCAGTGACGCCCGGCGGCGCGCCCCAGGGCGCGCCCGATGCAGGCGTCGTGCGGAGGGCCGAGTCGGCCCCCGCTCCCCGGGGGCCGGCCGCCACGCGCAGCCGGCCCCGACCGTTTCGGGCTCCGAAGAGCGTCCGTCGCCATGTCTGAGACCTCGCCGCAGGACATCCTGGACGCGCTCGCCCCCCGGCTGGCGCGGATCCCCGCCCTCGATGCCGACGCACTCGAGGCGGAGCACGTCGCCGTGCTGGGGCGGAAGCACGGCCAGCTCACCGGGCTGCTGAAGGCGCTGTCCTCCCTCCCGCCCGCCGAGCGCCGGACCGTCGGCGCGGCCGCCAACGCGCTCCGCGGGGCCTTCGAGGCCGCCATCGCCGAGCGGCGTTCGACACTCGCCCGCTCCGAGGCCCAGGCCCGGGCCGGGGAGGTGGACCTGACCATGCCCGGTCGCCGGCGCTGGGTGGGCGCCTCCCATCCGGTGACCCGGGTGGTGGACGAGATCGTAGGGATCTTCCACCGGCTGGGCTTCGTGCGGGCGGTGGGGCCGGAGGCGGAGACGGACTGGTACAACTTCGGGGCGCTCAACTTCCCGGCCGACCATCCGGCGATGGACATGCACGACACGCTCTACCTCGACGTGGGCGAGCGGCGCGGGCAGCGCGGGGAGCGGCGCCGCGGGCGGGCCTCGTTCGTCGAAGAGGACGCCGAGCGCCGCCGGACCTCGAATGACCGCCGACGCGCGCCCCAGAGCGCGGTCCTGCTGAGGACCCACACCTCCCCGGTCCAGATCCGGACCCTGCTGGCGCACCGGCCGCCCATTCGGGTGATCATCCCGGGCACCGTCTACCGGAAGGACCCCTTCGATCCCTCCCACGCTCCCGTCTTCTCCCAGATCGAGCTGCTGGCGGTCGACCAGGGGATCAGCTTCGTGGACCTCAAGGGGACGCTCCTGCACTTCGCCCACGAGCTCTTCTCCGAGCGGACCCGGGTCCGCTTCCGGCCGTCCTACTTCCCCTTCACCGAGCCCTCGGCGGAGATGGACGTGAGCTGCCTGCTGTGCGGCGGCGTCGGGTGCTCGGCCTGCAAGGGGACCGGATGGATGGAGATCCTCGGCTGCGGCATGGTCCATCCGTCGGTGCTGCGCGAGTGCGGCGTCGATCCGGAGACCTACACCGGATTCGCGGTCGGCATGGGTCCACACCGGATCGCGATGCTGCGCTACGGCATCCCGGACATCCGCCTCCTCTTCGACGGCGACATGCGCTTCCTGGCGCACTGCGCCGGAGGCGGCCGATGAACGTCTCCCGCCGATGGCTCGAGGACTTCCTCCGCCGCCCGGTGCCCCTGGACGAGCTGGTGGAGCGCCTCGCCCTCCTCGGCGCCCCGGTGGATGCGGTCGAGCCGCTCCACGCCGGCCTGGCCGAGCTGCGGGTCGCCGTGGTCGAGGAGGTCCGGGCCCACCCCAACGCGGACCGTCTCAGTATCTGCCGGGTGGACGACGGGAGCGGGACGCCCCGCCACGTGGTGTGCGGCGCGCCCAACGTCGCCGCCGGCGGCAAGTATCCCTTCGCCCCGGTGGGGGCCACGCTCCCGGGCGGGCTGGTGCTGGAGAAGCGGAAGATCCGAGGGGAGGTTTCCGAGGGGATGCTCTGCTCGGCGCGAGAGCTGGGCCTGGGCGAGGACCACGAGGGCATCCTCGCCCTCGCCACCGAGGCCCCCGCCGGCACTCCCCTGCTCGAGGTGCTGACGATCGACGACGATCGGCTCGAGGTGGACGTCTCGCCCAACCGGCCCGACCTGCTCGGGCACAAGGGACTGGCCCGGGAGCTCGCGGCCGGGTATCGCGTCCCGTTCCGGCTGCCCGTCATCCCCGACGTCGCCACCTCGGGCTCCGGCGTGGCCACGCCCGAGCGGCTCGGCGAGTCGGGGAGCGTGGGCGGCGTGCGGGTGGCCATCGAGGACGCGTGGGGCTGCCCGCGGTTCCTCGCGGCCGTGATCCGCGGGGTGACGATCGGTTCGTCTCCCACATGGCTGCGACGCCGGCTCGAGGCGGTCGGCGTTCGCCCGATCAACAACGTGGTGGATGCGACCAACTACGTGATGCTGGAGCTGAATCAGCCGATGCACGCGTACGACATCGCCCGCCTCCGGGGGCCGGCCGTCGTGGCCCGAGCGGCCCGGCTGGGCGAGACGCTCACCACCCTCGACGGCGTCGAGCGGACCCTGACCGGAGAGATGCTCGCGATCGCCGACGCGGAGGGGGTGATCGGCGTGGCCGGGGTCATGGGAGGCGAGACGACCGAGGTGGGCCCCGAGACGGTGGACGTCTTCCTCGAGTGCGCCTTCTTCGATCCCCCGTCGATCCGGCGGACCCGCCGGACCCTCGGGCTCGTCACCGAAGCCAGCTACCGGTTCGAGCGGGGTGTGGACCGCTGGGGCGGGGCCGACGCGCTGCGACGGGCGGTGACGATCATCCTCGCCACGGCGGGCGGCCGTCTGGAGGACGGGCCGATCGATCTCTGGCCGCGCCCGAGCTCGCCGCCGCGCATCTTCCTCCGCCCCTCGCGCGTCGCGCAGGTGTTGGGGGTGGATCTGGACTGGCGATCGCTGGAGACCTACCTCGTGGCCATCGGGGCGACGGTCGTCTCCAAGCCGGAGGACGGCCGGATCGCGGTGGACGTGCCGGGCTGGCGACCCGACTTGGTGGAGGAGATCGACTTGGTGGAGGAGATCGCGCGGCTCCACGGCTACGATGCCTTCCCCAGCGAGCTGCGTCCCTATCGTCCCGGCTCCCTCCCGGACGCGCCGAGCGAGATCGCCGAGACCCACGTGCGCGACGGGCTCTCGTCCCAGGGGCTCTTCGAGGCCCAGACGCTGCCGATGGGCCCGCCCTCGCCCGGGGCGGTCCCGCTCAAGAACCCGCTGTCGGCGGAGGAGGCGCACCTGCGGACCGCGCTGCTCCCGGGTCTCCTGCGCCGGGTCGAGGCCAACTGGGCGGCCGGCACTCGAGACGTCCGGCTCTTCGAAATCGGGACGGTCTTCCTGCTGGCGGAAGCCGGGGCGCCGCCGCTGGAGGAGCGGCGGGTGGCCGGCGTCATCACCGGGGCTCGCGATCCCGCGCACTGGACGGCGAGCGCCAAGGTCCAGGACGTCGATCGGTGGGACCTGCGGGGCCTGTTCGACGCGGCGATCGCCCTGGCGATTCCCGGAGCGGCCGTGCAAGTTGAGGAGTCGGGCTGGGTGGCGCGCGCGGAGGAGGGCTCGCGCACGGTCGGCTGGGCTCGCTCGCTGACCGCGGACGGCCCGCCGTGGGCGGCCCCGCTGTTCGGCTTCGAGCTGGTGATCGATCCCTCCGCCCGGGGGGTGCCGGCGTTCCAGCCGTTGCCCGCCACGCCGGCTGCGGAGCGCGATCTGGCGCTCGTGCTGCCGGCCGAGGTGACCGCCCTCGCCGTGGCCGGCGCGATCCGGGAGGCCGGGGGGGAGACGCTCGAGGCGCTCGAGGTAGTGGACGAGTACCGAGGGCTCGGCGGGCCCGACGGCCGCCGCAGCGTCGCCTTCCGCTTGCGCTTCCGCGCCGAGGGGCGGACCCTGCGGGACGCCGAGGTGGAGGCGTCCGTGCAACGCGTGCTGCGGAGCCTCCAGAGCCGGCTCGGCGTCGAGCGCCGGTCGGCGGAGGGTGCCGGGACGTGAGCTACGAGGCGGCCGACCTGGCGGCGGTGGAGGAGTTGGAGCGCCTGATCAAGCACCTCGGGGACGAGCTCGCCGCTTGGCGCCGCCGCTCCCTGTCCGCGGAGGCGGAGCTGCAGACGGTAAAGGCCCAGGGCGGCGTCTTGGCCGGTCCCGAGCTGGTGCAGAGCCGGCAGCGGGTGGTGGAGCTGGAGCGGGAGAACCAGGCGCTCCGCGCGCGCATCGATTCGGCGAAGGAGCGAGTACAGCTCCTGGCCGGGCGGCTCGCCTTCCTGGAGCACGACTCGGAGAACGGCGCGTGACGACCAAGCACGCGGTGCGGGTGACGATCGGCGGCGACGAGTACACCGTCCGCTCCGAGCTTCCCGCCGAGTATACCCGAGAGGTAGCCGCGTACGTGGACGCGGCGCTCCGCCGCATCCGGGAGACGGTGCCGATGGTGGAGAGCCACAAGGCGGCGATCCTCGCCGCGCTGTCCATCACCGACGAGCTGTTCCAGGCGCGGCGGGGGGACGAGACGCTGGCCGGGCGGATCCAGGCCCTGTCGGACGACGTGGCGCGGCTCCTCCCGCCCGCCAAGCGAGGAGGGCGCTCCCCGCACGCCTAGCGGCGGCTCGGCTGTCGCCGGCGACAGACGTGAGCAGTCCGGTTCGGTACGTTCGCGCTCGGGCCCTGGGTCCGGTCGACGCCCAACACGCGGCCCCTGGTCGCGTTGGAGATAGATCCCATGTCGCAGCTCCCCATCCTCCCCATCGTGGGGGGAATGCTCGCCGGTGTCCTTCTCGCCGCCCTCGCCTTCGCCGTCCTGCTGCATCGCCAGCGCGTCACCGCCCGGGGGGTCAAGGCCCGGGCCGAGCAGGAGGCCGACCGCCTGCGGGCGGACGCTCGGCGCGAGGGCGAGTCCATCAAGGCCGACGCCGTCCTGGCCGGGAAGATGGAGGTCCTGCGCCAGCGGGAGGAGGTCGACCGGGAGGGGCAGCGCCGGCGGGAGGAGTGGGACCGCACCGAGCTGCGGGTGGAGGAGCGGGAGCGGGCGCTCGAGCGCAAGGAGCGGCACCAGGTCGAGCAGGAGCGGGCCCTGGCCGAGCGGGAGACCGCGGTCGGCGGACGGGACGAGGCGCTGCGCGCGCGCGAGGCGGAGCTCGGGACGAAGACCCAGGAGATCGACCAGCGGCTGGAGCGCGTGGCCTCCCTGACGCTGGAGGAGGCGCGGCGGGAAGTCCTCAAGCGGGCTGAGGACGAGGCCAAGGGGCAGGCGGCGGCGCTGGCGCGAGACCTGAAGGAGCAGGCCCGCCGGGGCGCGGAGCGGGAGGCCAAGCGGATCGTGGCGATGGCGGTGCAGCGGATCGCGGCGGAGCACACGGCCGAGTCCACCGTGGCCGCGGTCACGCTCCCCAACGACGAGATGAAGGGTCGGATCATCGGCCGGGAAGGCCGGAACATCAGGGCCTTCGAGACGGCGACCGGAGTGGACGTGATCATCGATGACACGCCCGACACCGTGGTCGTCTCGTGCTTCGACCCCATCCGACGGGAAGTGGCGCGACGCGCCCTCGACGCCCTGATCACCGACGGGCGGATCCATCCCGGCCGGATCGAAGAGGTGGTGGTGAAGGTGCGCCAGGAGCTGGACGCGCAGCTGGTGGAGCTGGGCGAGCAGGCCGCCTACGACACGGGGGTCCACGGCCTCCATCCCGAGCTGATCAAGCTGGTGGGACGGATGCGCTACCGGACCTCATACGGCCAGAACATCTTGGAGCACAGCAAGGAGGTGGCCTGGCTCGCCGGGATCATGGCGGCCGAGCTGCACCTCGACGTCGCGCTGGCCAAGCGGGGCGCGCTGCTCCACGACGTGGGGAAGGTGCTCACCCACGACACCGAAGGCACCCACGTGGAGCTGGGGGTGGACCTGGCCCGGAAGTACGGGGAGAGCGGGCCCGTGGTGAACTGCATCCACGCCCACCACGACGACGTGGCGCACGAGTCCGCCGAGTCGGTATTGGTGCAGGCGGCCGACGCGATCAGCGGATCGCGTCCCGGCGCTCGACGGGAGGCGTTCGAGAGCTATGTCAAGCGACTCACCCGACTCGAGGAGATCGCCAATGACTTCGCGGGCGTGGAGAAGACGGCTGTCATTCAGGCCGGGAGGGAGGTGCGCGTGGTGGTGACCCCGGAGCGGATCGACGACCAGCAGGCCGCGGCGCTCTCCGAGCAGATCGCCCGGCGGATCGAGAGCGAGCTCCAGTATCCCGGCCAGATCAAGGTCGTGGTGATCCGGGAGACCCGCGCCGTGGACTTCGCCCGATGAGCGGACGGCTGATTGACGGCGTCGCGATCGGCCGCGTCATCCGGCAGGAAGTGGCGGAGGGCGCGGCACGGCTGGCGGCCGGCGGCATCCGGCCCGGGCTGGCCGTGGTCCTGGTCGGGGAGAACCCGGCGAGCCAGGTGTACGTGCGGATGAAGGGCCGGGCGTGCGAGGAGGCGGGCATGCACTCCGAGACGCTGCTCCTGCCGAGCACGACGGCCGAGGCGGACCTCCTCGCCACGCTCGACCGGCTCAACGCCGACCCGGCCATCCACGGGATCTTGGTCCAGCTGCCGCTGCCCGAGCACCTCGCCAGCGACCAGGTGCTGCGCCGCATCGCCCCCCACAAGGACGTGGACGGATTCCATCCGATCAACGTGGGCAAGCTGGTCCTCGGCGACCCGACCGGCTTCCGGCCGGCCACGCCCTACGGCGTGCAGGAGATGCTGATCCGCTCCGGGATCGAAACCCAGGGGGCCCGCGCCGTCGTGCTCGGCCGCTCCAACATCGTCGGCCGGCCGATGGCCAACCTGCTGCTGCAGAACGGGCGCGGGGGCAACGCGACCGTGACGGTCTGCCATTCCCGCTCGCGCGACCTCCCGGCGGTGTGCCGCGAGGCGGACATCCTCATCGTGGCGATCGGGCGCCCGGAGTTCGTGACCGCCGACATGGTGAAGCCGGGTGCCACCGTGATCGACGTCGGCATCACCCGGGTGGAGGACCCGGCCCACGCCAAGGGCTACCGTCTCGTGGGCGACGTGGCGTTCGAGCCCGTGCGGGCGATCGCCTCCGCGATCACCCCGGTGCCGGGCGGCGTGGGTCCGATGACGATCGCAATGCTGCTCCAGAACACCCTGCAGGCGGCCCGCGCGGTCGCCGACGACTGAGCGGCGGGAGCCCCCATGACGCTCTCGCTCTTCGACCTCCCCACCGACGCCGCCTGGACCGTCTCCCAGCTCACCCGGGCTGTGCGGCGTGCCGTGGAAACCGGCCTTCCGCCCTGTTGGGTGCGGGGGGAGATCAGCGGGTGCAAGGTCTATCAGAGCGGACACTGGTACTTCACCCTGCGCGACGCGGAGAGCCAGGTCCGCTGCGTGATGTGGCGCACCAACGCGCGGCGTGCGGGGACACCGCCGCCGGACGGGACCAGGGTCTTCGTCCACGGGACCCCCACCGTCTGGGAGGAGCGGGGGGAGCTGCGCCTCACCGTGAACCAGATGCTGGTCACCGATGCGCTGGGGGCCCAGCAGCTCGCCCGGGAGCGGGTCAAGGCCGCGCTCCAGCAGGACGGCCTGCTCGACCCCTCGCGCAAGCGGCCACTGCCGGCCCTGCCCGCGCGGATCGCCGTCGTGACGAGCCTGGACGGGGCGGCCCTGCGCGACATCATCTCGGTGGCCCGGAAGCGCTGGCCGGCGGTGGAGCTGGTCGTGCTCGGCGCAACCGTCCAGGGCGAGGGAGCCGCGGAAGACCTGGTGCTGGCGCTCCGGCGGGTGAATCGCCTCGCCGCGATCGACCTCTGCATCGTGGGCCGTGGCGGAGGCGCGCGAGAGGACCTGGCGGCGTTCGACGGCGAGGCGGTCTGCCGAGCGCTCGCCGACGTCCGGGTGCCGACCGTCTCCGCCGTCGGGCACGAGACCGACGTCGCCCTCACCGACCTCGTGGCCGACGTGCGCGCCGCCACGCCTTCGGCCGCCGCCGAGCTTGCCGTGCCGGACCGCGCGGACCTCGCCCGCCGCGCCGGAGCGCTCGGTGGGCGTCTGGCGAGCGCGCTCGCCCGGCGCGCTCGGCTCGGGCGGGAGCGGCTCGCCCGGTCCGGCGACCGCCTCACGGCCGGGCTGGAGCGCGGTTTGGCGCGGCGCCGCGGCCAGCTGGAGCGGCTGAGCGCGCAGCTCGATGCGCTGAGCCCGCTCCGGGTCCTCGAGCGGGGCTACGCGGTGCCCCGCGGCGCCGACGGCCGCGTCCTGCGGCGCCGGGCCGACTTCCCCGGCGGGATGGCCTTCACGCTGCGCGTGGCGGACGGCGACGTCCCCGCGCGGGCGGACTGACGAGCGGCTCGTGGCCAAGAAGCGCCAGACCATTCCCGACGCGCCTCCGGCGGCTCCTCCCCCCGGCTCGCTGCGCGACGACCTCCGCCGGCTGGAGGAGATCGTCCGCGCTCTCGAGGCCGACGATTTGGACCTCGACGCGGCGCTGGCCCTCTTCGAGGAGGGTGTGGGTCGCCTGCGGGCGGCCCGCGAGCGGCTGGGCGATGCCGAGGCGAAGGTGCGCAAGGTGCTCGAGCAGGCCGATGGAACGCTCTCCCTCGCCGATCTCGACGAGTAGCGCGGGCGGTGGGGCGGTCGAAGCCCTGCTGGCCGACGCCCGCGCATCCACCGACGCCATCCTGGAGGACTGGGCCGGCCGACTGCGCGACGAGGTCGGCGGTCGCCTGGGCCAGGCCCTGGCCTACGCCCTGGCGACCCCCGGCAAGCGGGTGCGGGCCGCGCTGGTGCTCGCGGCCTATCGGGCGTGCGGCGGGCGCTCGCCCGAGATCGGCGGCGTCGCCGCCGCGGTCGAGACCGTCCACACCTACTCGCTGGTCCACGACGACCTCCCCTGCATGGACGACGACGACCTCCGACGGGGGCGTCCGACGACGCACCGGGCCTTCGACGTGCCCACCGCCACCCGAGTCGGCTATCTGCTGGTGCCGGTGGCGGCCTGGGCGCTGGCCGAGGCGGCGGCCCGGCTCGAGCTGCCTCGGCCGTTGCTCGGGCGCATGGCCGAGGAGCTGTTCGAGGCGGGTGGGATCCGGGGGATGATCGGCGGGCAATGGCTCGACCTGGAGGCCGAGAGTCGGGAGCTCTCGCTGGACGAGCTGCGCGCCGTGCACCGGGGCAAGACCGGGGCGCTGATCCGCTCCGCGTGCCGGCTGGGCGCCCTCGCCGCGCATGCCCCGCCGGACGCGCTCGAGGCCCTGGGCGCCTACGGAGCGGACATCGGGCTCGCGTTCCAGGTGGCGGACGACGTCCTCGACGTCACCGGCACCAGCGCCCAGCTGGGTAAGACGGCCGGGCGCGACGAGGCCCTCCAGAAGTCCACCTACGTGCGGCTCCTCGGGGTCGATGGCGCGCGGACCGAGGCCGCCGGACTGGCCCGGCGGGCCGCGGCGCGCCTGGCCCAGGCCGGCGTGATCGACACGGCGCTCCCCGCGCTGGCCGACTATATTGTGACCCGTACCCACTGAAGCGCCGCCGACTTCGGTCGGCGGACGTGCCTCCGAGAGCCAGGTGTCGCCCATGTCCCTCCTCGCCTCGATTCGCGGACCCGATGACGTCCGGCGGCTGCCCCGCGAGCAGCTGCCGGCGCTCGCCGACGAGGTGTGCCAGC
>JBFIUJ010000064.1:0-10592 GCA_041607595.1 Gemmatimonadales bacterium
GCCGCGGCGGCCGCCTGGATGGTGCGGTCGTCCACGTCGGTCAGGTTCATGATCTGGAAGACCTCGTAGCCGCTGGCCTCGAGCCAGCGGCGGAGGAGGTCCTCGAAGAGGAAGGTCCGGAAGTTCCCGATGTGGGCGTAGTTCCAGACCGTGGGACCGCAGGTGTAGAGGGTGACCCGGGGCGGGTGGAGCGGGCGGAATGGCTCCGCCTCGCGGGACATGGTGTTGAAGAGCCGGAGGCTCATGCCGACGACCCGCCCTGCGGGAGGATGCGGAGCAACCGATCGTCGTCCACCCGCACGTGCAGGGTGCGCTGCGGGAACGGGATCTCGATCCCCTCCCGGTCGAGCCGGTTCTTGATCCGCCGGTTGAACTCGCGCTGGAGGCCGAACTGGGCGCCGGGCGCGGTGCGGCCGACGGTGCGGATCACCACCGCGCTGTCTCCCAGCGTCTCCACCCCCCAGACCTCGAGCGGGGCCTGGAGCTGGTCCTTCCAGGCCGGATCCTCCGACATCCGCCGCGCCTCGTCCCGGAAGACCTCGATCGCGCGGTCCACGTCCGCGCCGTAGGCCACGCCCACCTCCACCAGCGCCCGGGACCAGCCGCGGGTCTTGTTGCTGACCACGCCGATCTGCCCGTTGGGCACGATGTGCACGGTCCCGCGGACGTCCCGCAGCACGACCATCCGCATGGTCATCTCCTCGACGACCCCCGAGACCCCGGACACCTCGATGATGTCCCCCACCACGAACTGGTTCTCGATCAGGATGAAGAACCCGGCGATGACGTCCTTCACCAGGCTCTGCGCCCCGAAGGAGACGGCCAGGCCGAGGATGCCGGCCCCGGCCAGGAGCGGGGTGATGTCGATGAAGACGTTGAGGGTGAAGAGCAGGGCGACGGCCACCACGCCGACTCGCCCGACGCTCTTGATGAGCTGGGCGGCGGTGGCCCCCCGCTTCTCGGCGAAGGAGAGGGTCGCATCGTCCCCGTCGTCCACCGAGACGAGGATCCGGCGGGCCACGACCCCGATGAGCCAGATGGTGACCCAGGCCGAGCCCCAGATGGCAGTGATGATGACGCCGCGCCGGACCCACTCGGCGGTATCGAGCGTCACCGCCTGGGCAATGTGGTCCACCACGTCCACCGCCTGGGCCGTGTCCTGCGGGAGGCGGGCGGCGAGGACCGAGAGCAGGCGGGTCGGTAGGGACAGAAGTGTCATGGGGGTCATAACCTAGGCCCCTCCGCGCCGCCCGGTCAACGGGAGGGGTGCTCCGGCTAGAGGACCCGGCCCAGCACCAGCGACCCGACCCAGAGGCCGAGCCCGCTCGCCGCGGCGAGGCCGGCGAGACCGACGGACGCCCGGCGGCGGAAGCCCGCCGAGCCGAGCGCCATCACCAGCAGGAGCTTGAAGACGGTGTTGGCGAGGACGCCGATCGCGATGCCGGCGGCCGCGACCCGCACCGTGTTGGGCAGGCCTCCGAGCCGGGCCATGGACAGCGTGAGCGCGTCCAGGCTGGTGAGGCCGAGGAGGGCCGAAGAGCCCAGCACACCCGGCGCCCCGAAGACATCGCGCACCCCGTCCACGATCATCAGCACCGCCTGGAACGCCAGGGCCAGCTTCATGGCCGACCAGAGCCGGAGGGGGTTGCGCAGGTCCTCCGGCGTGTCCGGGCCCGGCGGCTCGGCCCGCCCGCGGGTCGCCACCAGCAGGATCCCGACCCCGAGGAGGAGAGGCGGGGCGAGGTAGGGCAGCAGCGCCAGGCCCACGGCGGCGTTGAGGATGAGGCCCAGCACGATGACCCGCGGGAGCAGCACCACGCAGGCGCCGATGGCGCCGACCGCCAGCGCGCGCTCGGCGTCGCGCTCCAGTCGGCTCTGGCGGGAGAAGTTGAGGGTGACGAGGGTGGACGAGACGAGCCCGCCCAGCAGGCCGGCCACGGCGTAGCCTCGGGTGCGGCCCACGGCCCGGCGGGTCAGATAGACGGCGAAGTTGAGTCCGGAGAAGAGGAGGACCACCGCCCAGAGGAACCGGGGGCGGAACCCGCCGAACGGTCCGTAGGGCCCCAACGGGAGGATGGGCAGGATGACCAGGGCGAGCACGGCGAACTGCAGCGCCCCGCGCATCTCGCCCTCGCCGATTCGCTCGACGAAGGCCCGGATCCGGTCCTTCTCGCCCAGCGCCAGGACCACCACCGCGGTCACCCCGCCGGCCAGGGCCAGCTGCCCCAGACCGGCGGCGGTACCCAGTCCCAGCACCACCAGGGCGGCGGCCTGGGTGGTCGCCCCGCCCTTGCGGGTCTCCCGAGCGGAGAAGACGAGGTGTGAGGTGATGAGGAAGGCGGTGCCCGCCGCCAGCAGCACGGCGGCGAGCACGCCGGCCCCGTCGGCCCAGAACCACCCGACGATCCCGCCGAGGAGGCCCAGGAGGAAGAAGGTCCGGGCGCCGGCGCGACGGCGCTCGGGTCCCTCCTCCCGGCCGGACCACTCGCGCTCGATGCCGACCGCGAGCCCCGCGAGCGCGGCCACGGCGAGGCGGGCGGCGATGACGAGGTCGGGGTGGGTGGCGAGGTCGTTCATGCCCGGCGTCAGGCGCGGGCCATGTAGCGCTCGCGCTCGGCCACGATCGCGTCCAGCAGCGGGGCCGACTCGAACCGGACCGGGTCGGTCGCGGGGAGGCCGGTCTCGGCAGCCGCCTGCTCGCAGGCCCGCCGCGCCGCGTCCTCATCGAGATCGTAGGTGTTGAGGCAGATGCCGATCACCCGGGTGGGGTGCACCGCCTTGCCGATGGTCTCGTAGAGCCGGATGTACTCGGTGAGCGGGGGGATCCGGAGCCAGGAGGCCTGGCGGTAGTCGCCGATGTACCGGCGGCTCGCCTGGTGGCAGAGGATCATCGCGTCGGGGCAGGCGCCGTGGAGCAGGCCCAGGGTGACGCCGGAGTAGCCGGGGTGGTTGATGCTCCCCTGCCCCTCCACCATCACGATGTCGGCGTTCTCGCTGCCCTGGAGCACCAGTCGCTCCGCCGCCCCGGCGATGAAATCGGCCACCACCGCGTCCACCGCGATCCCCCACCCCTCGATCATGATGCCGGTCTGGCCGGTGGCGACGAAGCGGGTGCGGAGCCCCCGCTCGTTGAGCTCCCGGGTGAGCCGGAGCTGGCCGGTCATCTTCCCCACGTTGCAGTCGGTGCCGACGGTGAGGATCACGAGCGGCTCGACCTCCTTGGCCAGGCCGGAGGCGACGGGGAGGTCGGCCGGGGGCCGGCGGAGGTCGAGGATCCGGCGGCCCGACGCGCGGGCCCGCTCGGCCAGGCGGGGATCGTCGGCCAGGAAGGTGTGGAGGCCGCTCCAGAGATCGCAGCCTGCGTCCAGCGCCTCGGCGAGCCAGGCGCGCCACTCCTCCGGCAGCCGGCCGCCGACCGGCGCGATCCCGACCAGGACCGCGGTGGGGCGGTGCCGCAGGCCTTCCGCCATGCTGGCCACGACCGGGATCGCCCCACCGAACCCCAGAACGTCCTGGCAGGTCCGTCCGGCTTGGACGCGGTCCAGCACGGCCACCACCTGGTCCGGCTGGAAGCGGACGATGGAGTTGGCGGTCTTGGAGGTCATCGGGCCGAAGTCGCCGTCGGCCAGGATCAAGAAGCGTGGCTGTTCCATGGGAGGGGAAGAGTACCGCGGTGGCGTCGACAGGGGGAGGGAACGGAGAGGGGCGGCCGGGCGCCGCCCCGCGGGCTCAGCTCTTCGCGTCCTCGTCGCCCTCGTCCACCAGCTCGACCTCGTGGACCTCCTCCTCGCCCTTGCCGATCTGCTTGGAGGACTGGCCGGCGGCGCCGGGGCCGAGGAGGCCCATCTTGGCCTTGAGCTCGAGGAGCTGCTGGTCGGACGAGCCCTTGTACTCCAGCGCCTCGAATTGTTGGGCGAGCGCGTCGCCGGAGAACTCTTCCTGCAGCTCGGCCGCGGCGATCGCCTTCCGCTCGATGGCCTCCATCTTCTCGGCCATCCGCTCGAAGGACTCGAAGGCGCTCTTGTCGCTCATCCCGGACATCGTCTCCTGGATGCGCTGCTGGGCCTCGGCCCGCTTGGCCCGGGCGACGAGGATGTTCTTCTTGCGCTTGGCCTCTTCGATCTTGTCGTTGAGCTGGCGGAGCGAGCGCTTGAGCGCCTCGGTCTCCGCCTTGTGCTTGAGCCAGGTCTCATGCAGCTGCTGGGCGCCCTGGAGGTGCTCGTTGTACCGCATGAGCGCCTGCTTGGCCAGGTCGTCCCGCCCCTCCTGGACCGCGAGCATGGCGCGTCGCTCCCAGTCCTCCGACTGCTTCTTCAAGGACTCGGCGTCGGCCTGGAGCTTCTTCTCGTCGGCGATGGCGGACGCGACCTGCTGCTTGGCCTTGGCCAGCTGGCCCTTCATGTCCACGATCAGCTGGTTGAGCATCTTCTCCGGGTTTTCGGCCCGGGAGATGAGGTCGTTGATGTTCGACCGGATCAAGGCTGAGAGGCGGTCAAAGATGCCCATGGCGCATCACCTTTCGCGAAACGGCGCGAGGGCGCTCATGTGCGAGGCCAGCGCCAGGGTCATCGAGTCGAAGCTCGCCTCGAACTCACTGTAGTCCAGGTCTTCCAGCTCGAGCGTGTCGGTCAGCACGATGTGGTCGCCCTCCAGGCCGTACGACCCGTGCACCAGGTCCCGCGCGTTCAGCTCCAGGAGCTGGCGGAACAGCTCCCCGCGGCGCGGGGCGCCCGCCGGCAGCTCCATCACCCGCACCCGGAGGATCACCACCGGGGGGGCGAAGTGGACCACCACCTCGGCGTCCTCCGAGGTCCGCACCACCCACAGCCCCGGCTCGACTTCCTCGCTCGCCAATCCGCCTCCATCGAGCCGGTCGATGAAGGACTGGATATCGTCCTGGGTGATCATGGCTCCGCCCCTTCCCGCAAGGAACCTCCGCGCACCTCGGCCCGGGACAGCAGCCGCTCGGCGAAATCTAACCGCTCTTCCACATCCGCCAACCGGGCCCGCAGCGCGTCCATCTCCTCCAGCTGCGCCGGGTCCGACCCGGCCGACCCGCCCGCGAGCCGCCGAGCCAGCGCCTTGCCGAGCGGCCCGCGCAGGATGATGGTCGTGGCGGTCAGCAGCATGAAGAGCCCTCCCATGAGGAAGCCGGCCAGGTCGTTGGAGCTCATCGCTCGCCTCCGATCGATTGTCCGCCCCGGGGGAGCAGCCGCTCCGCGAAGTCGAGCCGCTCCTCCACCTCCGTCAAGCGGGTCCGCAGTCCCTCCACCTCGTCCAGCAGCGCGGGGTCCGGCTCCGACCCGCGCCCCTCGAGCCGGCGCGCCAGCGCCTTCCCCAGCGGGCCGCGCAGGACCACGGCCACCCCGCTCACGAGCACGATGATCACCCCGAGCAGGAACGGCGCCATCGCCTCAGGGGTCATCCGTCGTGCCGCGGCGTGGAGGGAACCGGCGGGGCCAGCCGGCGCTCGGCATGGGCCAGTCGCTGGGCCGTCTCCTCCAGACGCGCCTCCAAGCGTTCGATCCGCTCGCTCAGATCGTCGTCGCCGGCCAGCCGGCGGCCCAGGGCCTTCCCCAGCGGGCCCTTCAGCACCAGGGCCGCGGTGGTGGCCAGCGAGAGCACCGTCGCCAGCACGTAGAGCGCTACCTCGCCGCCGCTCATCTCTTGGGCAACGCCTCCCGCTCGGGGCTCCGGGCCAGCAGCCGCTCGGCGAAGTCCAGCCGCTCCTCCAGCTCGGCCAGGCGGTCCTGGAGGGCGTGCACCTGGCCCGCCGTCCGCTCCACCTCTTGGGATACGCCGGCCGCCGCCCCGCCCCGGCCCCCGGAGATCCGGGCCCCGATCGCCCGGCCGATGGGACCCAGGAAGAGCGCGGTCAGCATGCCGCTCCCCGCGAGCGTGGTGAGCCCGATCGCGAGCCACATCGCGGTCTCGCTGTTCATGCCTGCCTCCTGTCCCTCTGGTGCCCTCCGGCAGGCGGGAGCCCCGCGGCGGAGTCGAGCCGCACCTCCAGCTCGGCCCGGCGCCGCGCGAGCTCCCCCGCCGTCACACTACGGCTCCGTTCGCCGCGTCGCCGTCTCCCCCGGAGGACCCCGCCGGGGCCAGTCGCTCCGCCTCGAGCGCCGCGATCCTCGCCTCCAGCGCCGTCAGCTCGGAGGGGGTCACGAACTCGAGCCCCGAGCGCCCTCCCATGCGATGGAGCATGAGCCGCGCGCCGAGCCAGGTCGCGACCACCACGACCACGCCGGCGGCGAAGACCACCAGGCTCCCGAGCAGGTAGATGAGATCGTCCATGTCCATGGTCTCCTCCCGGGGGCTCAGCTCCCCCGCTCTGCGGCCTCGCCGGGGCGCGGCAGCACCCGCTCGACGAAGTCCATCCGCTCCTCGACGTCCGCGATCCGACCGGCGGCCCGCTCGGCGTCCTCGAGCCGGAGCTCCAGATCGGCCACCCTCGCCTCCAGCTCCTCCGGCGCGGGGCCTCGCCCCTCCATGCGCTTCACCATCACGTTGACGAAGGCGATCAGGGCGTACACGCCTCCGCCGGCGGCGCCGAGCGCCATCATCACCGCGAAGAGCTTCAGCGCCTCATCCATCCGCGCCTCCCCCTGCCAAGCGAGCCCGGTCCTTCCCCTGGGCCAGGAGCCGCTCGGTGAAGTCCACCCGCTCCTCCAGCTCGGCCAGACGCCGAGCGACGAGATCTGTCTCGCCGGTGATCGGGCCCCGCGCCTCGAGCTCCGCCACGCGGGCCGACAGCTCCTCGAGCTCGGGCCCGGCCGAGCGACCGACTTTCCCCTCGATCCACCGGCCCAGCGCCCGGCCGATCGGCCCGAGGAAGAGCGACGCCGAGGCGAACCCGACGGCCAGGAACATCGCGAACTCGCCGATGTCGCTCATGCCTGCTCCTGTTGCGGGAGCGCCTCCGGCGCCCGCCCCTCGCGGGCGAGCAGCCGCTCGGTGAACTCCATGCGCTCCTCCAGCTCCAGCACCCGCTGTCGCAGCGCTGCCACTTCGCGGTCGCGCCGCGCCGTCGCGTCGCCGTCCTCCGACCCCCCGGCCACCTGCTTCACCACGCTCACGACGCCGTAGACCAGGAACGGGAGCGCGAGCGCCGCGAAGGTCCCGACGATGAAGGTGACGAGCGGATCGAAGTCCATGGGTCTTCCGTCAGTCCGCGGCCGGCTCGGGGAGCCGGGCCTGCTCGCGCTCTTGGGCCAGGAGCCGCTCGGTGAAGTCCACCCGCTCCTCCAGCTCCAGCACCCGGGCGTGAAGGCTCTCGAGCAGCTCCTCCTGCCGCGGATCCGGTGCCGTCCCCCCCTCGAGCTTCCGCTTCAGCGCCGCGCGGATCGGCGGGAGGAGATAGAACAGCATGCCCAGCCCCGCGAGGGTCAGGATGATGACGATGGCGAAGAGCTCGTCGCCCATGTCCGCTCCCGTCGTCAGGAGCCGGGGAGCCGGCCCGGCTCCCGAGGCTGCGCCACCAGGCGCTCGGTGAATTCCATCCTCTCGTGCAGCTCCGCCATCTCGGCGCGCAGGGCGTCGAGCTCGGCCAGGATCTGGGGGTCTACCGCGGGCGGCGTCGCCTTCCGCATGTAGTAGGCGCGGATCGACGCGATCCCGTAGAACGCCATCCCCATCCCGCCCAGGACCAGGGTCATCGTCAGGATGAACTCCGTGGCGTCCATGGCCTCAGCCCTCGGGGAGCTGGTTCTGCTCCCGGCGTTGCGCCAACAGGCGCTCGGTGAAGTCCACCCGCTCGTGCAGCTCGGACACCTGGGCCCGGAGGTCGTCGAGCTCGGCCAGCACCTGGGGATCGGCCCGGTAGGTCACCCCGTGGCTTCGGATCCGCTCCGCCAAGGCCTTCCCCACCGGGCTCATCGAGAGCAGGAACAGGGTGCCGCCCCCAAAAATGAACACGATGGCGAGAACGCCTTCCATGACTCCTCCGTCCTATCGGTCCGTCGGGCCCGGCGCGGGAAGGCGCTCGGCCTCTCGGCGCTGGCTCAGCAGGCGCTCGGCGAAGTCCAGCCGCTCCTGGGTCTCGAGCAGCTCGTGCCGCAGGCCCTCCATCTCCCGTCGCACGTCGTCCACGTCCTGGCGGAGCTCAGGGTCCGCTCCCTTCCCCTCGATCCGCCGGGCCCAGGCCTTGATCAGCGGAGTGAACATCCAGACGGCACCGATGACCGCGGTGACCGTGATGAGCACGATCGCGACGATCGCTTCTTCGGGCATGCCGGTCGGCACGTGGGGCGCCTGCGGCAGCGGCGGAATCGGCGGGACCTCAACGACCTGCATC
The DNA here is from genome assembly GCA_041607595.1 of Gemmatimonadales bacterium. Classification (GTDB taxonomy): domain Bacteria; phylum Gemmatimonadota; class Gemmatimonadetes; order Gemmatimonadales; family GWC2-71-9; genus JBFIUJ01. The sequence goes on from JBFIUJ010000064.1 coordinate 8,294, forward strand.
ATCGCTCTCCCTCCAGGGCGGCGCGGCTGCCGGGGCCGCGATCGGCCAGGAGCCGCTCCGCGAAATCGAGCCGTTCGTGCGCCTCGGCCACCTCCTGCCGCAGGGCCACGAGCTCCTCCTGCATGTCGTCCAGCCGGGTCAGCACCTTCTCGGTGGAGGCGCCGGACCCGGCGATGCGCTCCGCGATGGCACCCCCCAGGCGGGAGCGGGAGAACCAGGTGATCCCGAGGAAGAAGACCACCACCAACGGGATGGAGACCGCGATCGCGCCCGGGTCCATGATGCCTCCCTCAGGCGTGCGGGGTTTCGGGCGCGCGGGCCAACAGCCGCTCGGTGAAGTCCAGCCGCTCCTGGGCCTCGACCAACTCCTGCCGCAGCGCCTCGACCTCGCCGCGGAGGAGGTCCACCTCGGTCTCGAGCCGGCCGTCGGGTGCGGCCCCGTGGAGGATGCGCTGGGCGACGGCGTCTCCCACGTTTCCGCGCGAGAGCATCACGACTCCCATGACGATGAACAGCACGATCGGAATCGCCATGGCTAGACCTCCGGCTGCAGGAGAGGCGATGGCGGCTCGGACCCGATTGGGATGTTGGGCTGGGGTTCTCGCTTCATGTGACTGTCTACGGCCGGACGTTTCAAGATGTTTCACTCCGGAACAGCCTAGCCCCGAGGCTTTCCTTTCAATTGGACGAGCCGCTCCCGGGCCAGCCGCCGGCCGGTGGGGGTCGCGGCCAGGCCGCCGCCGGCCGTCTCGCGGTAGCGGACGTCCATGGTGCGGCCGATCTCTCCCATCGTGTCGATGACCTCGTCGATCGGGATCGGGAACTCGATCCCGGCCAGAGCCATCTCGATCCCCGCGAGGGCCATCGCGGCCCCGGTCGCGTTGCGGTAGACGCAGGGGACCTCGACCAGCCCGCCCAGCGGATCGCAGACGAGGCCGAGGGTGCCCTGCATGGTGAGGCCGGCGGCGTGGGCGGCCTGGCGGGGGGTACCGCCCAGCACCTCGACGCCGGCCGCGGCGGCCATCGCGGCGGCGGCGCCGGTCTCCGCCTGGCAGCCGCCTTCGGCGCCGGAGAGCGAGGCGCGGAGCGCCACGACCGCGCCGACCAGGCCCGCGGTGGCGAGCCCGCGCACCAGGGCCCCGTCGTCGATCTCCCGCCGGCGGCCGATCCCCAGCAGCACGCCGGGGAGGACGCCGGCACCGCCGGCGGTCGGGGCGGCGACGATGACGCCCATCGCCGCGTTCACCTCCTGCACGGCGAGGGCGCCTGCCAGGACCTCGGTGAAGAGCGTTCCGGCGAGGGGTCCGACGGGCGCCGAGTCTCCCCGCTTGGTCCCGAGCAGGGCCGCGTCGCCGCCGACGAGCCCGCTCACGCTGCGCAGGTCTCCGGCGAGGCCGCGCTCGACCGCGCCGCGCATCACCTCGAGCGCGCGGCCCAGCGCGGCCTCGATCTCCGGCCGGGTCTTGAGCCCCTGCTCGGTCTCGAGCCGGAGGGCCAGCTCGCCCAGGGAGAGGCCTTCCGCCTCCGCCCGGTCCACCAGCTCCTGGAGGGACTCGTACATCAGGCCACCCGCTCGATCGCGCGGAGCGTGCGCACGGCCGGGATCCGGCCGATCAGGTCGAGCGCGGTCGCGCTGGGCGGGGTGTCGAGCTCGTAGATGTGGATCGCGTCGCCGCCCTTCTTGCGGCGGGAGACGCGCATGGTGGCGATGTTGTCGCCCGCGTCGGCGAGCGCCGAGCTCACCTGGGCGACGATGCCGGGCTCGTCGCGGGCCACGAACACCAGCGTGGGGTAGGCGCCGGTGATCTCCACCGGGAAGCCGTCGATGGCGGTGACCAGGATCCGGCCGGCGCCGAGCGAGGAGGCGGTGACGGAGACCGTGGCGTCGCCGCGGGTGGCGGTGATCCGGGCGGTGTTCGGGTGGTGCTCGCCCCGCAGCTTGGCGTTGGCGAAGGTGAGCGCGAGCCCGCCCCCTTCGGCCAGCTCCAGGCTCTGGCGCAGCCGTTCGTCGTCCGGGGGGAAGCCCAGGAGCCCGCCGGCGATCGCGCGGTCGGTGCCGTGCCCCACGCCGGTCCGGGCGAAGGAGCCGTGTAGCTCGATCTTCGCCGCGTCCGGCGTCCCGCCGAGGAGGCCCCGGGCGAAGAGTCCCATGCGGCAGGCGCCCGCCGTGTGGGAGGAGGAAGGGCCCACCATGACCGGCCCGATGATGTCCAGGAGAGAGACCATGGGTGGAAAGTATCGCGCGCCGCGGGGCCGGGACAGGGCGGCGACGAAACGGCGCCGGGCGGCGGGGAGACCC